>USBA01000070.1 GCA_900552735.1 uncultured Collinsella sp.
GCGCTTCGCCAGCTGGGGCAGTGCAATGTAGGCGGCGACGATGCCGATGAGCAGTGCAAAGAAGCTCAGCGGCAGCGGCGTGAGGCCCAGTGCATCGGCGATAGGGCTTGCCGGCAGCCAGGTGACAAGCGCCAGCCCCAGCACGGTGAGCACACACAGTGCGGGGGCGGCGTGATCGCGCGGGCTCGGAAGACGCGGGGAGCGCAGCATGTGGATCACGAGCGTCTGCGACCACATGGACTCGACAAACCAGCCACTCTGGAAAATCGCCGCAAAGGTCGCCATGCCGGCAACATTGCCCGCGGCGGCAAGCTCGGCCCAGCTCGCGCCCACGGCGGCGGGGCACACCGCAAAGAAGAGCGCGGCGAAGGTCACGATGTCAAACAGCGAGCTCACGGGGCCCAGCTCGAGCATAAAGCCCTTGATGGACGCAGCGTCCCAGGCGCGCGGGCGGGCAGTCCAGGCGTCGTCGACGGTGTCCCACGGCAGCGCGATGCACACGATCTCGTAGACCAGCGACAGCAGCACTAGCTGCAGGGCGCTCATGGGCAAAAACGGCAGGAACAGGCTCGCGACGGTCACGGACAGCACGTTGCCAAAGTTGGAGCTCACCGTGGTCTTGAGGTACTTGAGCAGGTTGCCGTAAGTGCGGCGGCCTTCGATGATGCCGCGCTCGAGCACGCCCAGGTCCTTCTGAAGCAAGATGATATCGGCGGATTCCTTGGCAATATCGACGGCCGAATCGACCGAGATGCCGCAATCGCTCGCACGCATGGCGGCGGCGTCGTTGATGCCGTCGCCCATAAAGCCCACGGTGTGGCCGAGCATCTCGCGCATGACACGTACCAGGCGCGCCTTCTGCAGCGGCGAGAGCTTGGCGAAGAGGTGGGTTTTCTCGGCGCGCTTGGCAAGTTCGGCGTCATCGAGCGCATCGATCTCGGAGCCGAGCAAGACGTTGCTCGCATCGATACCAATCTGCTCGCAGACGGTGGCGGCGACGCGGTCGTTGTCGCCGGTTAGGACCTTGACCGCCACGCCCTTGGCCTCGAGGGTGGCGACGGCGCCCGCGGCGCTCGCTTTGGGCGGATCGAGGAAGGCCAAAAAGCCCATCAGCACCATGTCGCACTCGTCGGCGATGCCAAACTCGCCCACGCAGCGCGGATTGGTCTTCTGCGCCACGGCAATTACGCGTAGGCCCTCGGCGTTAAGTCCGGCGATCTGCTTGCGAATCTGGGCGAGCTTCTCGTCGGTGAGCGGCTGAGCGATGCCATCGATCTCGACAAAGGAGCAGATCTCGAGCATTTCCTCGGCAGCGCCCTTGGTAACCATCTGGGTTTTGCCTTGGGCGTCGGCGACAACTACGCTCAGGCGACGGCGCGAGAAATCGAAGGGAACCTCGTCGACCTTGGTGTAGCGGTCGCGCAGGCTCTGGCCCAGCATGGAATCGGGTGCGACGGTCGAGGGCGTCACATCGGCACGGTCGATTACGGCCAGGTCGATAAGATTTTTGAGGCCGGTCTGGAAGAAGCTGTTCAAAAACGCATGGCGCAGCACGCGCGCGTCCTCGTTGCCATCGGTGTTGAGGTAGCGCTCGAGCACGATGCGGTCTTCGGTGAGGGTGCCGGTCTTGTCGCAGCACAGGACGTCCATCGCTCCGAGGTTTTGAATCGCCGGCAGCTCCTTGACGATAACCTGGCGACGGGCGAGGTCCTTGGCGCCCTGCGACAGGCTCGTGGTCACGATGACGGGAAGCATCTGCGGCGTGATGCCCACGGCCACGCTCGTGGCGAACAGCAGCGCGTCGATGACGTTGCCCTTGGTGGCGGCGTTGATGGCAAAGACGGCCGGCGCCATAACGAGCATCAGGCGCACCAGCAGCATGGAGACGCTCGAGACGCCGCGGTCAAACGCGCTCTTTTCGCCGCGCCCGTTGAGCATCTTGGCGATGCCGCCCAGGTAGGTGTCCGAGCCGGTGGCAACGACAAGCGCCATGGCGGCGCCGTTTTGCACGGAGGTGCCGGTAAAGACGATGTTCTTGCAGGCAGAGAGTGGCAGTGCGGAGCCGTCGGCGCCCTCGACGACGGTGACGGCAGCGGTCTTCTCGACTGCCTCGCTCTCGCCGGTGAGTGCGGACTCGATGACAAACAGGTCGCGCGCGGTGATGACGCGGGCATCTGCCGGCACCATATCGCCGGCAGAGAGGCGGATCACATCGCCGGGGACGAGCTCGTCGAAGAGGATCTCGATGCGCTCGCCGTCGCGCAGGACGGTGCAAGTGTTGGAGACCAGGTCCTTGAGGGCCTCTGCCGCATTGCCGCTGCGGGCTTCCTGGATAAACTTCATACCGCCCGATACCAGCAGCATGATGCCGATGACGATGACCGTGGAGGGGTCGCGCTGCGGCTCGGGCACGGCGAGCACGTCGATGTAGAGTGAGACCAGCGCGAGCGCGGCGAGGATGCCGGCGAAGGGATCGATGAACGCGTCGGCGATGCGGCGGGCGAGCGTCTTGGTCGGCGCTTCGATGGTGCTGGGGCCGGCGGCATCCAGGCGCTCGGTTGCCTGCTCGGCGGTGAGGCCGTTTGCCGTGGCGTCAAGCAGTACGAGAGCGTCCTCGGCGCTATGGGTGGCGGCGAATATGGTGTTCTTGGACAGGCCGGTGCGAGCTGCAGGGCGCGCCGTGCGGCGGCGCTTGGGGATGGCTTCGAGAACCGTGGCGGTTTTGAGCATCAGCATAGGGTCCTCCTTGTTGAAGGGAGTTAGCGTACGTGTCGTATTGAGTTGCAAAAAACCTAGATGTCGCTCACGTCAAGCTCACGAACTACCACAAAGGGGACAGGCACCTTTGTGGGGGGGTTGACGATCTGCCGGTGGCGTTTATGCGTGTGCGGAGTCCTCGCGGCGTGCCGAGGGCGACATGCAGGTTTTTCGACTAGGACTGCCTTCCATGGCACACCTCCTAAAGGCTGAGCGCAGCGCGCTTTGGGTATCTCGTACCCCTTTTTAATCCGCCCGTATTCTTGATGAGGGGGTTTGACATGTCAACCCCATTGTTCGGAAAACCATTCCCTCTGACAAAGCCTTTACAGAATGCCGTGGCCCCAAAGCGCGCCCGCATCGACGCTTCGCCTGCGCTAAACTGGAAGGCACGTACGCGATTACGAGAGGAGCCCGCATGGAGGCTTACAAGCAAGAGTTCATCAAGTTTATGGTTGAGTCCGACGTCCTTAAGTTCGGCAGCTTTACGCTCAAGAGCGGCCGTCAGTCTCCGTTCTTTATGAATGCCGGCGCTTACGTGACGGGCTATCAGCTCAAGAAGCTGGGCGAGTATTACGCCCAGGCCATCCACGATAACTTTGGCGACGATTTTGACGTGCTGTTTGGGCCGGCCTACAAGGGCATTCCGCTGGCCGTCGTGACCGCAATTGCCTACCACGAGCTGTACGGCAAGGAGGTCAAGTACTGCTGCGACCGCAAGGAGGCCAAGGACCACGGCGCCGACAAGGGCAACCTGCTGGGCTATGAGCCCCAGGACGGCGATCGCGTGGTCATGGTCGAGGATGTCACCACCAGCGGCAAGTCCATCGACGAGACCTATCCCAAGGTTAAGGCTGCTGCCGACGTCGAAATCAAGGGCCTGATCGTGTCCCTCAACCGCATGGAGGTCGGCAAGGGCGGCGTGACCACCGCGCAGAAGGAGATCGAGGCCAAGTACGGTTTCCCCGTCGCGAGCATCGTTTCCATGGCCGAGGTCGTCGAGACCCTCTGCAACCACGAGATCGATGGCAAGGTCGTCATCGATGACGAGCTCAAGGCCGCCATCGACGCCTACTACGAGCAGTACGGAGCTCGGGAGTAGGTAGTTACGCGGGTTTACCAACCCGCGTAACCAGCCGACGCTGCAAGCCCGCCAGAGCGGCAATCTGCCTTTCAGCTTCGGCGGCATGATCAAAAGGTCAATGCCGCCTTGTTTCAAGGCACCTTGCTCGCTCTGGCGGGCTTTCGCTGACTTTTGCTCTACCTGCGGTGTTGGCGGGATAGCTAATTTAGGATGGGGCTCTTTTAACTACCCGGGGGAGTTGCCTTCCCTCGTGGCGGTCTTCTAGCAGAAAAACCAAGTGAGTAGGCTTTTTGCAGAAGGCCGAGCACGCCCCAAAACGACATAGCTCTGACCTGCGGTTTTATTGAGCATTTGTCGCGATGTGCTCGGCAGGTTCAAAAAAGTCTACTCACTTGTATCTGAGACGCACCAGATTGGCAAAAACCGCCGCGAAAGGGCCCCTGGTCCCTTCGCGGCGGTCATACGCCTCTGATTTTGCGACCGTTTTGCCCGCTTGTTACTCGCTGTAGCGGGTAGCGATGGCAGCTTGTACCATGCCGGCGCTCATGAGGTAGGTCACCAGGAAGTAGCCTCCGTAGGCTGCCAGGAAGATTGCACAGGTGAGGCCCACGGTGCCGCCGATGCTCATATTTCCGAAAATGCTCACCAGCTCGATAATCACCTTGAGCGCCACAAAGGAGTGCGCCAGGCCCACTGCCAGCGGGAACAGGAAGAATACCGCTTGCTGCGCCATCACCGAATGGCGAATCTGGCGGTCGTCACAGCCGATCTGTGCCAGCACACGATAGCTGCGGCTGCCGTCGGCCACATTGGAGAGCTGCTGGATCGACAGTATCGCCGCGCACGCAACGACCAGTACAAAGCCAATGTAGATGGCCAGATAGCTAATCATGCCGTTCATTTGCGCTGCTTGCGTGTACATCTCGGAGCGTGTGATGAAGATTCCCCATGACCCTGGCTCCTTGCCGTCAACGAGCAGATTGTCGAGCAAAGTGTATTTAATGCTCTCGTCTGCCTCGGTCGTATCCATCCCCTGTTTGTAATTAACGAGCAGGCTACTGGAATACGGCTGCAGATTAAGTTGGGACAACAGCTCGTCGGCAACGACGACGGTACCCGGATTGCTGCCCATCGCCGAGTTGGCGATGGCCGCCGTATCTTCGTCCGACTTATCGGTTGCGGGCTTGAGCGTATGCCCGCCCAAGGTAAGGGCATGGCCGCCAGCCATATACTTGGTGTACAGGTCGCCCAGCTCACCGCCCATATCACACGTAAGCAGGTACTGGTCGCGGCCAATGCTCACCGGCTCCTCGCCCATCATCTGGCGCAGTTTGTTGTACTGGCTCGCCGGCGTCACAAACAGACCCATCGTATCGGCATTGCTACCCCCGAACGCCTTGGGAAGCTTTTCGCCCATGGTCTTGCACATCTCACCTGGGGTCACCGAAGGGTCCGAGCCGCCAAGCGGGTAACTCAGATACGAATCGATCTGCACATGCCCACCGGCAACATCGGCGATATTGACCTTCTTGCCGGTCTCGTCGTTGTTGCCTGCCGACTTGCCCTTGCCGTGCCATGCAGGGTACAAATCGACCGTTGTATCGGCCAACACCATGCGATCGGCCTCAGACGGATTGACATACTCTTTGTAGTAGTCGAGCGTATCGGGCGCGTAATAGATATACGTCTGCGACATGTCGGCCGGATTATAGCGCTCCAGGTTTTCGTTCATCACGTTGGCAATCGACATACCGCACGTCACCGAGGTGATGGCCAAAAACAGGAGCATCGCGATGACGCCCATCGAAAAGCACACCGTGTTGACCTTGGCCGCAAGCTGGCGCACGGTAAACATGTTGAGGCCGCGCCAATACACGCCGCGCAGGCTCTGCACCAGCTTGATGAGCATGCCCGAGAGTCCCCAGAACAGGGCAAAGGTGCCCACGGTAACCATAGCGGTTGTAATACCAAACTGGTTCATGGCCTCTTGCAGCTTGCTGTCCGTCGCGGTTAGCGGGAACCCATCACATAGCAGACGGTAATAGGCCACGCCCACAAGCACCACGCCCACGGCAAAGATGGCAATCGCGATCCAGGGGTTGCGTGTCTTGATGCTCTCGTTGCGACGCTCGGCACCCATAAGCTCGATGAGTTTGGTACGACGCACGGCGCGAAGGTTCAGCAGCAGCGTGAGCACAAACATTACGAGCATGCAAGCAAGGGTCAGGTTGAACGCATGCACCGAGAAAAAGAAGTGGAAATTGGCGATCTGTGTCTTAAAGAGCGAGGCCGTAAAGAACGTCATGAGCTGGGAGAGTCCCACACCCAGCACAATGCCGGCGACAAAGGCCACGACCGAAACGATCACCGTCTCGAGCGCCATGATCGTGGCGACGCGCCCGCGTCCCATGCCGAGCACCTGGTACAGGCCAAACTCCTTCTTGCGGCGCTTCATGATGAAGTTATTGGCATACACCATCAAAAAGGCCATGACACCGGCCAAAAAGTACGTCAGGTCGCCGAGCATGCTGCCCATTACCTGCGCCAAGCCCTTTTCATCGATGCCGGCGATGTCGACCTGCATCGAGATGGTGTTAAAGGCATAGAAGACCGTGACGCCCAGGGTGAGCGTCAAAAGGTAGACGAGGTAGTCGCGGCCGGCGCGGCGGACGTTGCCCCAAGCGAGTTTACAGAGCATCGGAGCCCTCACCGCCCATCATGGCAACGACCTCCATAATGCGGTCGAAGAACTCTCGGCGGTCGATGTCGCCGCGGCGCAGCTCGGTGAAGATCTTGCCGTCGCGAATAAACAGCACACGGCTCGTGTAGCTGGCAGCAAAGCTGTCGTGCGTGACCATGAGCACGGTGGCGCGTAGGCGGCGGTTAAGGGCCTCCAGGCTCTCGAGCAGCAGGCGAGCGCTCTTGGAATCGAGGGCGCCGGTGGGCTCGTCGGCCATGATCATGGTTGGGTCGGTGACGAGCGCGCGAGCCGCGGCAACGCGCTGCTGCTGACCGCCGGACATCTGGTAGGGATACTTGTCGAGCACCTGACTGATGGACAGACGCGCGGCCACATCCTGCACGCGGGTCGAGATCTCTGCCGAGTTTGTGCGGGCGATGGTGAGCGGCAGGGCAATGTTCTCGCGTGCCGTGAGCGTATCGAGCAGGTTGGAGTCCTGGAAGATAAAACCGAGCTCCTCGCGGCGGAACTGCGAGAGTTTGGCCTGCTTCATGCGCGTAACGTCCTGCCCGTTGATGCGGATGGTGCCGCTCGTGGCGCTATCGATGGTCGACACGCAGTTGAGCAACGTCGACTTGCCCGAGCCCGAAGCGCCCATGATGCCAACGAATTCACCGCGGTTGACGGTAAAGCTGACGTCGTTGAGCGCGCGGGTCACGTTGCCCAGCGCCCCATATACCTTTTCGAGATGCGCGACCTCCAGTACCGGGGTCGCCATGTGCGTGGTTTGCATACCGAGTCCTTTCTTGCAATTAGTCTACGGCATCTATAGTCGCAAGAAGACGAGTCGGCTACCATCGATATGGCTTACGCTTGCCTTACCGTTGTGTAAGGTACGGGTAGCCACCCTGTTATGTGTTGATGTTGAGGGAGGACTCCTGTTGAAGACTGTTCATGTTGCCGCTGGGATCATTCGCAAGGAAGGATCCGATGAGCTGCTTGCCGTGCAGCGCGGCTATGGCGACATGCAGGGACTTTGGGAGTTCCCAGGCGGCAAGCTCATGCGCGGCGAGACGCCCGAAGACGCCGTGCGCCGCGAGCTCATGGAAGAGATGCAGGTAAAAGTCACCAACCTGCGCGATTTTTACACCGTTGAGTATGACTACCCCGATTTTCATCTCTCCATGGAGTGCTACTACTGCTCACTCGCCGATGAATCCGATGAACCCCAGAAGCACGACCGCCAGCTCGATATCCGCTGGATTCCGCGCACCTCGCTTGCCACGGTAGAATGGATGCCCGCCGACAAGGGGCTCATTGATGCCCTGATTGAGTTGAAGGAAGATCGGCTTGAGGCCAACAGCACTGCCAAAGATGTCGAGGCCGCCACGACCGAACACCCCGCCACCAAACCCAAGCGCGCACCTAAGCGCCGCAGCAAGAAGCGTCCCAAGCCCGGCCTGCTCGACGGCATCGATACCTCGGACCTTTCCGCCGACGAGCGCGAACTGGTCCGCCGTCGCGCCGCCATCAAAAAGTCCATGAAGGGCAACAAGCGCGCCAACACCAAGCCCGAGCTGCTCGTTCGCCAGCGCCTGCGTGCCGCGGGCCTTACGGGCTATCGCTTGGAATGGAAGGTTCCCGGCAAGCCCGACATCGCCTTTCCCGGGCGCAAGATCGCTATCTTCGTCAACGGCTGCTTTTGGCATCGCTGCCCTAAGTGCAATCCAAGCCAGCCCAAGCGCAACGTTGAGTTTTGGGAGGCAAAGTTCCGTCGCAACGTCGAGCGCGACCGAGCAGCCATCAACGCACTTACCCAAATGGGCTGGACACCCATAACCATCTGGGAATGCGAGCTCAAAAAAGACCGCATCGACGTCACCATGGAAAAGGTCATCGAGCAGGTGCGGGCCGCAGAGCCGCGGCGCTAGGAACGAGCCGTCCACACGCCCCACACAGGCAAGCCACATCCGCGCCACAAACCTTAGAAAGCCCTTAAGCTCAAAACCTTACAAGAGTGTTACTCGATAGCTCTGACCTGCGGTTTCATCGTAATTGCAAACCTCATTAAGCCTTTCTTTAGCGCTTCTTTGCAACGGGCGCGGCATAATACTGCCAACGCACGGGACCTAGCAGCACACCCCGTGCGCAACCTTTTGGTGGACATCGAGGAGGCCGCATAAGCATGCATTCTTCCAATGACGCAGCACAGCAGCCATCCCTAAAACATGCAAATCTTTTCTCCTTCCCCCCGACACAGAGAGACGGCCTCCTCGACTCCCCCACCACAAAAGCCAAACGCTCAACCAACCAGAGCCACAACTTGCGAGCATCGTTTGAAAAGCTCCAAGCATCCCTAAACAAGTCATTCCCCAACCAAGCCCGGGCATACTAATCCCTCATCAACAAAGTAGCCCTAACGCTCCAATTTTCCGCCCAACGCCACAAGGGCGACGACCTCGAGCAGGTCACCTTGGGAGGGACGAGGGCTTAGTTCCCCAATCTTTCCGCAGGGGGAAAAACGCCGCGCCGCACGATGTGCGCTGCGTGGCTTTTTGCATGCCCGAGG
>USBA01000071.1 GCA_900552735.1 uncultured Collinsella sp.
ACATCTATAACGGCGAGGGCAAGGAGTACCAGCTGTTCCGCGAGCTTAAGGTGAGTCCGTATACCACGAACGAGATGTTGGTTCGCCAGTGGAAGGGCAAGGACACCTGTTGGTGGGAACGAACGGCGAGTCCCGACACATCGGAGAGCGAAGGCACACTCTATATGAATCGCGTGGGACACGACGGCGACGTCTTTACGTACGCAACGCCTGCGGAAAAGCCAAACAAGCGAACCTGTGTGATCCCCGGGTTCTGCATCTAGGCAGCGGGCGTCTTGCCGTGACGGGACCCCACCCCGGCAATTGTCTCGATCTGTAACAGTTAGAACCCAAAAACCGGTCTAGATGTTACAGATCGAGATATTGAGTCATCGTCTGACGGTTTGTCTTAATCTGTAACATCTGGAACCCAAAAACCGGTCTTAGTGTTACAGATTGAGACATACCCAAACCTCGCAAAACAAAATCTCGATCTGTAACAGCTAGAGGCTATTTTCCCTGCTAGATGTTACAGATTGAGATGTTAAGCAACCGCCGAATTGTTTGTCTCAATCTGTAACAGTAACCCGGCAAAACTGGGGCTAGATGTTACAGATCGAGACGAAGGGCGGGGATGGTGCACCAACCCGGCAGCCGCCCTCATCTGTATCGGAATGTCATACATTTCTTTCTGCACTGGACACCCCCAGGGGGTATGGGTGTATAGTATCGGTAGGTTAACAATTCCAACACCGAACTACAGAAAGGAGAAGCCATGGCTCAAGATAAGTTCGACGTGGGCGGCATGGCATGCGCCGCCTGCCAGGCGCATGTGGACCGTGCCGTGAGCAAACTCGACGGCGTCCAAAGCGTCGCGGTCAACCTACTCGCCGGTTCCATGATGGTCGACTACGACCCTGCGCAGGTCTCCCCCGACGATATCTGCACCGCCGTCGACCGTGCCGGCTACTCGGCCTCGCCCGTCGATGCGGGCACCGGTGCCGCCGGCTCAAACGGCAGTGCGCAAGTCAGGTCCGGCGCCGCCCACATGGAGTCGCCCACCAAAAAATTGGAGGCCGCCGCCTCTGCCATGCGCACCCGCCTCATCGTCTCGATCGTATTCCTCATCCCGCTGTTCTACATAGGCATGGGGCACATGCTCGGCTGGCCGCTGCCCGGCATCTTCACGGACCACATCCACAGCATGACGCTCGCCCTCACCGAGCTTGTCCTGCTCATCCCCATCGTCTACGTCAACGATGCGTACTTTATCAACGGCTTCAAATCACTCGTACACGGCGCGCCCACCATGGACGCCCTTATTGCCGTGGGCGCCACCGCCTCCATCGCTTGGTCGCTCTATGCCATGTTTATCATGGCCGACCAGCTGGCCACGGGTCAGGTACACGAGGCCATGATGACGAGCATGGACAACCTCTATTTTGAGAGCGCGGGCACGATCCTGTCGCTCGTCACCGTGGGCAAATACCTCGAGACGCGCAGCAAGTCCAAGACCGGCGGCGCTATCGAGGCGCTCATCGACCTGGCGCCCAAGACCGCGACCGTCGTGGCAGAGGACGGCAGCGAGACCACCGTCGACGTCGACAGCATCCTTCCCGGCCAGGTCCTGCGCGTGCGCCCCGGCGAGTCCATCCCCGTCGATGGCGTGGTGCTCGAGGGCAGCTCGGCCGTGGACGAGAGTGCGCTCACCGGCGAGTCCATCCCCGTGGAAAAGACCGCCGGTGCCACCGTCAACGCCGCCACCGTCAACCGCACCGGTTCGTTTACCTTCCGCGCCACGCGGGTGGGCGCCGAGACATCGCTCGCCAAGATCATCAAGCTCGTCGAGGACGCCAACGCCACCAAGGCGCCCATCGCCCGCATGGCCGACAAAGTCGCCGGCGTGTTCGTGCCCGTGGTGTTCGTGATCTCGATCGTGACCTTTGCGGTGTGGATGGCACTGACCGGCAGCGTGAACGAGGCGCTCACTTCTGCCGTGGCCGTGCTGGTGATCAGTTGTCCGTGCGCGCTCGGCCTGGCCACGCCCGTCGCCATTATGGTAGGCACCGGCAAGGGCGCCGAGATGGGCATTCTGTTCAAGAGCGCCGAGGCGCTGGAGAACCTGCGCAGCGTGGGCACCGTGGTGCTCGATAAGACGGGCACGGTCACCCGCGGCAAGCCTGCCGTGACCGATATCGTGGTAGCCACGCGCGCCGACGGCTCGCCCGCCATGAGCGAAAAGGCGCTGCTCAAGCTGGCCGCCGCATTGGAGCGCTCAAGCGAGCACCCGCTGGCCGAGGCGATTATGGCCGAGTGCGAGGCGCGCGGAATTGTCGCGCGCATGGTCGAGGACTTTGCCGCCGTGCCCGGTCGTGGTGTTACGGCGCGCGAGGGGCAGAATGTCATCGCCGCCGGCAACGTGCGCCTGATGGACGAGCTGGGCGCGAAGGTTCCCGCCGGCCTTGCCGAACAGTTCGCCGCCGAGGGCAAAACACCGCTGTTCTTTGCCAAGAACGGCGAGCTTGTCGGTACCATCGCCGTGGCTGACGAGGTCAAAGAGACGAGCGCCGAGGCCATCGCCGCGCTCCACAAGCTCGGCGTCGACGTGTGCATGCTCACCGGCGACAACCGTGTGACGGCCGAAGCAATCGCCCGCCGCGTGGGACTGAGCAGCAAGCAGGTCATCGCCGACGTCCTGCCCGCCGACAAGGAACGCCACGTGCGCGAACTGCAGGATGCGGGCGGCAAGGTCGCCATGGTGGGCGACGGCATCAACGACTCCCCCGCCCTGGCGCGCGCCGACGTGGGCCTTGCGATCGGTACCGGTGCCGACATCGCCAAGGAGGGTGCCGACGTGGTGCTCATGCGCAGCGACCTCATGGACGTCGCCCGCGCCATTGAGCTGTCGCGCGCCACGATTCGCAACATCAAGCAGGACCTGTTCTGGGCACTGTTCTACAACGGCATCGGCATTCCGCTCGCCGCGGGCGTGTTCTTCCCCCTCACCGGTTGGCAACTCTCGCCGATGTTCGGCGCCGCGGCCATGAGCCTGTCGAGTGTCTGCGTCGTAAGCAATGCGCTGCGCCTTCGAACCTTTAAACCATCAGTTGCGGTGAAATAAGGCGTAACATGCTTAGCTAAACCGCTATTTAGTCCGTATTCCACCGCAACTTTAGGTACTCAACGAAAAGGAGATAATCATGAACTACATCGTTAAAACGTCTGGCCTCATGTGCGGCCACTGCGATGCCACCGTCGAGACTGCGCTGCTCAACGTTGCCGGCGTGACCGACGCCGACGCCGATCACGAGACCCAGACCGTCCAGGTGGAGTGCGCCGACACCGTGACCGCCGAGCAGCTCGCCGCCGCCGTCGAGGCCGCGGGCGAGAAGTTCCACGCCCTGTCCGTGGCCGCCGCGTAGCAGCTGCCGCACCAACAGGCACCACTGCCGGCTGACATAGCCGCTCAGCAACCGCCACTCAACCAACCCTTCAGAAGTAGCGGTGAAATAGTTCCTGTTTGAAGGCTTGAGGCGCTAAAACAGGAACTATTCCACCGCAACTGAGGGCGGGGTATTTGGAAGACTGACCAGAAACGAGGACCCGCCATGATGGCAGACCACAAATCGGTGACCCGCATGCTCAAGACGGCGCGCGGCCAGATCGACGGCATCTTGCGGATGGTCGATGAGGACCGATATTGCGTCGATATTTCCACGCAGCTCATGGCCACGCAGGCACTCCTCGCGCGCATTAACGCCGACGTGCTCAAGGCGCATATCGAGGGCTGCGTGACTTCGGCAATCGAATCGGGCGACGAAGACCTAAAGGCCGCCAAGCTCGCCGAGATCGAACACGTTGTCGACAAGCTCTCCAAGTAATTGGGGCATTGGGGACAGACTTCTTTACACCGTCTTGGTGTTCCGGGGACAGGTATGTTTGCACCGCATTGGTGTAGATTAACCTGTCCCCCTTGCTCTAAATCGGGTATAAAGGCGTGCAGCATATCGAACGAAAGGCAATTTGCATGAATGACTTTATGAAGGGTCGCAATGGCGCTGACGAGCTCACCATCGTAATGGGTTTTGCCGGCATCATCATCGCGATGATCGGATCGATAGCCCGCATCCAGTGGCTCAGCTGGATTGCCATCGCCGTAATCGTGATTGGCGTGCTGCGCGGCCTGTCCAAAAACATCGATGCGCGTCGCAAGGAAAACGCTGCCTTTGTCGCCGCGACCGCGAACGTCCCCGGCTTGGGCAAGTTTGTCGCCAGCTTGGGCGGCGGCGCTGCAGCGGCCAGCACCTCGCGCGCGGCTGGAACGAGCAAGGAAGACTTTGAGCGCGCCAAGCGCACGGCCAAGAAGATGTGGAAGGGACGCAAGACCACGGCATACCTCAAGTGCCCCAACTGCGGCCAGATGCTCTCCGTCCCCAAGGGCAAAGGCAAGATCCGCGTCACCTGCCCCAAGTGCCACGCCAAGATGGAGACGCGCTCGTAGCCGCCATACCATGGGACAGAAAAAGCCGAGGCCTCGCGCTGAGACCTCGGCTTTTTTGATTATGGCAAAGGGACCGTCCCCTTGCCACACCTATGCCACGCCGTCGCGGGCAAGCTCCTCGGCCAGCGCCTCAGCAGGCATGGCCATAATCGCGTCAAGCTCGTTATCAACCTCGGGGATACGCTTCACGTTCAGCTTGCGCGCCAAGTTGCCGCGGCACATCACGTGCATTGGCTCACGCAGCGCACACAGATCATCGAGCGGGTTCTCGCGCGTCACCAGGATATCGGCGGCCTTACCGCACTCGATTGTGCCGGTCTCGCCGCCCAGCCCCAGCAGCTCGGCATTGACCTGCGTAGCCGTATGCAGCGCGAAGGCGTTGCTCACGCCGACATACTTGGCAAAATAGGCCACCTCGCGCCACATGTCGTACTGGGTCACGAACGGGCAGCTCGAATCCGTGCCCAGGCCTACCTTGATACCGGCTTCTAGCGCCGCACGAGCGCTCTCGATGATGCCCGAGCACACGATGTCGCCGTTCTTCTTTTGCGTGTCGGTCGAATGGGTCTTTTCCGGGTCGAGCAACACAAACGGCAGCGCCGGGCTGATGGTGCAGGTCACGCTGGGCGCACGTCCCTCGAGCTGCGTGCCCGCGGCGCCACGGTACAGTTCCAGGATCTCGGGCGTCAACGGAGCGCCATGCTCAATCGTGTCAACGCCGGCCTCTAGCGCGGCCTTCACGCCCTCGGTACTCTCGACGTGAGCCATAACCGGAAGGCCCATATCGTGCGCCGCCTTGCACGCCGCCGCGGCAACCTCCACCGGCATACGCAGCACGCCCGGCTCGCCCACCTCGGTCGCGTCGAACACGCCACCCGTTACGAACAGCTTAATGACGTCGGCACCGCGCGCATACAGGTCGCGCACCTGCTCGGCCGCTTCGGCGGGACTGTTGACCACCTGGGCGAACAAGCCCGCACCATGGCCGCCCGGCACCGTGACGCCCGTTCCCGGCGCCACCAGGCGAGGACCTTGGTACTTGCCGGCATCGATAGCATCGCGCACGGCAAGATCGGCAAACAGCGGGTCGCCCGCGCCGCGCACCGTGGTCACGCCGCTTGCCAGCTGCTGTTGGGCGCTGCCCTTAAGAATGTGGCGCACGATGGCGCGCCCCACGGGATTATCGAGCTTCTTCATCAGCGCGCCCGCATCGCCCGCCGAAACCGGCTTGCCCGAACCGCACAGATGCACATGCATATTGATGAGGCCTGGCATGAGATACGCCCCTGCCAGGTCGATGACCTCGGCACCTGCAGGCGCCTGCGCCACAGCACTCAGCCCCATCCACGTGATGAGACCGCGCTCAACGGCCACGGCCATGTCGGGCTGCGGCTCCATATGTTCCGAACCATCCAAGACGGTCGCATTGATAAACAACGTGGAACGATCGGCAGACGCCATATCGAGCTCCTCCCTCACAATTAACTTGAACATTTGTCCATTATCGCCCAGCACGGCAGCGTTGCTGCGGACATATCGGCTAACGGGAGGAAGAGAAGGGCGTGAGGATAAACAGACCAGTGCAGCGATGCTTCGGTCGTTCCAGCAAAACGTCTTGATCTGTAACAGATAGACCGTCTTTAACCTTCCAAATGTTACAGATCGAGATTTTCGGTCGTGCCTCCAGCCTTTGTCTCAATCTGTAACAGTTAGACCGATTTTTGGCCGTTAGATGTTACAGATCGAGACATTCTCCAGCCCCGTCGTCAAACGTCTAGATCTGTAACAGGTAGACAGGTTTTCGGCCTCTAAATGTTACAGATTGAGACAGTCCGCTTCAGTGCCCACACCACTGACGCTTCCATTCCTCAGCCAAATCGGCCCGTCGCGGAATACCCGCTAGCCTCATCTTTTCAACCAGCTTCCCCGGGTTCTTGAGTTCATCAAACGTGAACCGAAGTACCTTGTGCCCGAGCATTGTCAGATGAGATTCCCGCTGACGCTCTGCCACGAACGGGTCGACCGACTCCCGGCCCTCGCCGTTCTGCAAGGCATACTTCCCCTTTCCGTCGAGCTCGCCGATGACGCACGTCCCGTCCTCGAGCCTCCAGAAATAATCGACCCGAAACACCTGGCTCAAATCGAGCGGATCGCGAAACTCAACCTGCAACTCTGGCACCGGAAAACCGTATGCAATAAAGAACGCTCGGAACCGAGACTCGCCACCGTTTTCGGACAGGCCGTCCGCATGCGACGCAATCACCTGAGCTCTGCGATACCCTCGCCTGCCCTCGCAATCGGCCTGGAGCCGTTCGCAGAGGTCGTCGCGCGACATGCCCTTCGCCCGCAATGCAGAATCGGCGATCGCCAGACCATACGAAAACGGCGCACGCAGCAGACAATCCTCCACCGTGCGCCAAAACGGCGTCACCCGCACGCCATCGACGCGCTCAAGCGCACCCGCCGCCTGCGGACGTAGAAGCCTACACCCCGTACTCAACGCCACCGAACAACCCGTTTTGACCAAGTAACGCGGACCGAGCAGATCATTCGGCACCTCCAGACCCCATATCAGCGCGGCATCATACCCCCAAAACGCCCAATCGGGATGAAACTCCGCAAGTCCCTTGATGGTCCACCGCGCCCGCTCCGGCGGTGTCAATGCATCCCATTCATACTGAAAACAAAAAAGGTGCGATTCGGGCTCCGCAATATCGTCTGTGCCCACATGGCGCCGCAGCCACATGAGCTCGGCATTGTCGTGCGTCACAAGCAGCACGTCTTGTTCAGCCGCCTCCGTGAGCCTGGCAAGCATCCTATTCCGCGCCAAGGTGTTACGTGTTGCATGCTTGTGTTTAAAAACGGTATTAGACACTTCTATCACCATCACATCGGAGAAATGGACCATCGCCGCTGTTGCCGCCGCTGACAAATGTCTTGATCTGTAACAGGAAGACAGTCTTTGAGCCTCTAGTTGTTACAGATCGAGATTTTCAGTCGTGCGTCCAACCTTTGTCTCGATCTGTAACAGGTAGGTCGAATTTTGGCCCCTTCCCGTTACAGATCGAGATCTTTCGGCAGGCGCCAACCTTCCGTCTTGATCTGTAACAGTTAGATGGCCAAACGGCCCCTTGTTGTTACAGATCGAGACATTCAGTCGAGTCTGCATTGTTCATCTCGATCTGTAACAACTACGGGTCCAAATGGTCTCTAGACGTTACTGATCGAGACAAAAAGGCAGAGGGCAAGGCGGGCGACAACTGCCCATCCCCTACTCCCATTCCTGTTCGTAGATGTTGAGCGACTTCACATACCGCCCCTGGGCACCCATGATGTCGCGAACCAGCCTCAGAAAGAAGCTGATACACGAGGTGTCGAAACCGTCCTCTAGGTCCTCGGGATGCACCGCGCCAGGCCCGTCGACCGCCGTATCGCTCAGGCGTGCAATGTCGTAGAGGTAGAGCTGCCCCGCCGTCAGCCAGACATCGTCGACGCACGCGATACGCACCGCAATCGCACCTTCGCGCCAGTGCTCTTTTTGCACGATATGTGGGTCGTAGATATCAAAACGACGGTCGGTGCGTGTGTCACGCAGCGCGACCATACCAGTCGCAGGGTCCTTGTCCAAAATGCCAAAGCGCGAGAAATACTGCGTGTCGCGCACCTGTTCGAGCCGCCTGAGCGAAGCAGGCGAAAGCGATGCCGGCGGCTCGTCCACATACAGCTCAAGCAGCGTCTTGCCATGGCAATAGGGACGCTCGAACAGCAGCCAATCGGTAAATGCCATGTTATAGGCCATGATTTCGCTTTGCGAAGGCTCCTCGCAATAGCTGAGCCATGGATCGACTATCACTTCGAACTGCGTGCGCGCCGACTCCAAAAACTGAAACTTGCGCAGCATCCAAAACTGGGCCATGTCGGCAATATCGTTACCGACGGCCTCGGTCAGACGTCCCCGGTCCAAAACATGATCGGCCATGGCATCCTCCTCAAACTGATGGACCTCAATTTGAGCTTACGAGGAGGGCAGACGACCGTGGCCAGCACGGGCAAAATGGGTCTCCGGCTGCAAACCGGATACTGACCAAACACTTGACGGCACACTTGACCGAATGAGCGCACCGCAAAGAAACCGCAGGTAGGCATAGACAGCGAACCAGCTCTTTTGAGCACTCACACGTCGACAAACGAACAGGCGCCCCGCAAAGAGCGTCCCCAACGACTAGACAAAAAAGAACGTCCCCAATGACTAGTCATCGGGGACGTTCTTAAATGACTACTTTACAGCTCCAGCGCCTGGGCGACCTCGGCTGCGCAGGCCAGGGCATCGGCCATGGCACTCACCACGAGCGAGCTGCCGTTGCGGGCGTCGCCGGCCACATACACCGGCGTGGCATCGGCAGTGACACCGTCCACACGGGCCGCGAGATGC
>USBA01000072.1 GCA_900552735.1 uncultured Collinsella sp.
GTGGAGAAGCAGAGCACGGAGCTCGTCTTGTCCAGGCCGATGAGCTCCTTGAGCTCGGCGTACTCGGGATCGAGCATGAGGGTCTCGACCAGGCCGGTGGTCACCGCGCCGGACTCGCCGGAGATGACGCGCGGGTCGCCCTTCTCGGGAGCACCCAGGGTGCGCATGCCGCGAGCGGTGACCCAGTCAGGGCAGGACACGAAAGCGGTGGCGTGGTTGCGCAGGATATCCCAGCCCAGGATGTTGGGCTCGCCACAGCACAGGCCGGCCATGATGGAGGGCATGTCGCCGTCCACGATGCGCGGGTCGCCGTCGCCGGCGGCAGCGCCCTTGTACAGGCAGGCGGCCGGAGCGCACTCGACCACGACAAAGGTGGGCGGGTTATCGGGATACAGGTTAGTGAAGTAGCCCACCACGGCGCCGGCGAGCGAACCCACGCCAGCCTGGACAAACACGTGCGTCGGGCGGTTGATGGCCATCTCGCGCAGCTGCTCAGCAGCCTCGGATGCCATGGTGCCGTAACCCTCCATGATCCAGGACGGGATCTTCTCGTAGCCCTCCCAGGCGGTGTCCTGAACGATGACGCCGCGCTCGCAGGCGTCGGCCTCGGCGGCGGCCATGCGCACGCACTCGTCGTAGTTGACCTCTTCGATGGTCACCGTGGCGCCCTCGGCGGCGATGTTGTCGAAGCGGGGCTTGGTGGAACCCTTGGGCATGTGCACGACGGCCTTCTGGCCCAGCTTATTGGCAGCCCATGCCACGCCGCGGCCATGGTTGCCGTCGGTGGCGGTAAAGAAGGTAGCCTGGCCAAAGTCCTTGGCAAGCTGATCGGAGGTCAGGTAATCGAAGGTGCAATCGGCAACGTCCTTGCCGGTCTCGTCGGCAATGTAATTGGCCATGGCAAACGAACCGCCCAGAACCTTAAAGGCGTTGAGGCCAAAGCGATAGCTCTCGTCCTTAACGCACAGGTTGGACAGGCCCAGGCGCGCAGCCTGGCCGTCCAGGCGGGCAAGCGGAGTGACGGTATATTGAGGGAACGACTGGTGGAAGGCGCGGGCCTTCTTCACGTGGTCGAGGCTCATGATTCCCAAGTGCTTATCATCGCTCTTGGGCATCGTGTTGCCCGCCCACTGGATCTTATCGGCCATACGGTGAACTCCTTAAGTCCTCTCTTGCCGGCCCCCGCATACGCGTTTCAGCCCATTCCCATTCATGCGACTGAACTTTTATGTGGATGCCAAACAAAAAGTTTGTTAGCACTGTTCTATCACACATTTTGATTGATAAACCTAACAAATTGTTTGTTGCCGTAATCGGTACTTTTTCGCCGCCGAACGGTCACAAAACGCAGCAACGCTTTCGTTATTTGCGAACAAGTGTGGTTTATGGCAAAGTGTGCCCAAACTAATTTTTAGGAAGGCACCCATGACCCCCGCACAGATAGAGTTTTACAAGCGCCTTGCACACGGCCTGGCGCTCCAATTTGGCCCCAACTGCGAAATCGTCGTCCACGATCTGGAGACCGATGACGTGGACCACTCCATCGTAGTGATCGAAAACGGCCACGTCAGCGGGCGCAAACTGGGTGACGGCCCCAGCCATATTGTGCTTGAGTCCATGCACGAGGGCACCACCGACGTGCACGACCGCGAGCCATACCTCACCAAGACCACCGACGGCAAGCTGCTCAAGTCCTCGACCATCTTTATCCGCAACGACGAGGGCAAGCCCGTCGGCATTTTGGGCATTAACTTTGACATTACGCTCATGAAGGCTTTTGAGCGTTCGCTCGACGCGCTCACCGGCACAGGCGACAAGGGATACACCGAGCCCGAGCCCATCACCAAAAACATCGGCGACCTGCTCGAAGACCTGCTGCGCGAGTGCGAGCAGTACGTGGGCAAGCCCGCCGCCCTCATGACCAAGGACGAGCGCATTCGCGCTATCGGATACCTCGACCGCCGCGGCGCCTTCCTTATCTCCAAATCGAGCGAGCGCGCCTGCGAGTTCTTTGGCATCTCAAAGTACAGCTTCTATAGCTACCTCAACGAGGCAAAGGCTGCCGCCGGCGACAAGTAGGCAACTCGGCCGGATCGCCCCTCCCCTTTTGGGCGCGAGTTCTGGAATGCACGAATCCGAGAGTCGGCCGCTAGGCAAGTTCCATATAATCGATGAATGTGAGCATTTCGAAAGGATGGAACAAGATGGGGTCGAGCAACGCATCACGCAACTGCCGCGGAGGCACCGTTTCTGGCGCCAGGCATGCGAAACGCGCGTTTGACGAGGGCGAAGACAATCTGTTTGCGTTAAGCCTCGACGACGTGATGAGCGACCGCCCTTGGACCGCCGAGGAACTCATGGGCGGCGGAGCTCGCCCGACAAGTGCAAAGCCCGCACCTTCCGCCACGCCCGCACCGGCATCCGTGCCCGCGGACGACTTTGCCACCCGTCCCATCGTGCAGACAAAGCGTAAAGCCGCCCCTGCGCCCCGTCCTGCTAGCGATCCGTCCGAGACGGCGGCGTTTCTCGCTGCAGCGGCACAGCGCCATGCGCCCAGCAGCGCGCCCGCGTATGCCACCCCGCAGCAGCCGACATACGCGGCTCACGAACCCCAGCCCGAGCTCGAGCCGCCTGTCATGGATCTGGATGATCTTTCCAACCGCCAATTTGCCTTTGATTCCTGGGCGGCGACAGATTTGGACGAGACCTCGGGCGGCATGCCGGCGCTCGACATTCCGGTAAACCCTTTGTTTGCGGCTGCCGAGAAACGCGAGTCCGCATACGACAACACCGCAGCATACGCCAACCGCCCGAGCGAACAGCCTCGCGCCGGCCGCATCGAAACCGAGGATTACGGCCAAGCGTCGCGCGGCTATTCTCGTGACCCGTTTGCCGCCGCGCCCGCTCCCGATTACAACCAAGCGAGCGTAAAGGCAGCCTCGGCATCGTCGTATACCCACGGCACCGACGATGAGCGTGCTGCCGATTACCACACCGAAGAAGAACCACCGCGCTTTTCGGAGTTTTCGCATGCGGCAAAGGTTGTCTTTATCGCCATCATCATCGCTCTGCTCGGCGTGATTGCGTTTGAGGGATTCCAGCTATTCCGCGGCCCCACCGCGTCCGAATCGGCAACGCAGCAAAAAGAGGACGACAACCAGTACCTGGACATCAACACCCTCAACGGCGACCCCAACAGCTAGGTTGGAACATAAGCTATGCCGCACCCCTGTTTACGTGCAGTTTTACACTTTTCCGTGATTTCCACGCGCCCATTTCGACACTTTTCCGTAATTTGGGCGGCTCGAATTTGACACTTTTCCGTACTTTCATACGGCTGATTTCGACACTTTTCCGGATGTTTGCCGAATAATTGCCGCGTAATCAAGCGCCGTCTGCACATCATTTCGCAGGCGGCGCTTGATTTCTGTCCGCGCGCGCTGATAGACTCCATCGTGCCCGCAAGGAGTGGGCGCGTTTTATCCAGAGTCGGGGTAGAGAGTTGGCTCCACGATCCCGACGCCAACCGGCCAAGAGGCACGGTGGCCCTGCCAACATCGATGAAAGGAGTCCGTAGGGACAATTTCTCCGTGCGCAGCGAGCGCAATTTCCACAATCTGGTCGTCAAACCGAATCACATGCATCTTCTGGATAAGCCAAATGGCTACGCCTCGGCTATGGTCAAGAGCAGCCTCTCCCACCAGATGCGCTTTACGGTGCAAAAGCTCGAAGAGGAACTCTGCACCGCCGGCAGCCCGCATGTGCTGCAGATCAAGCTACTAGGAGATGACTCGCGTGAGCCGTCGAGTTGGAAGCTGTTTGCAGACGGCACGTGCATCGCAAGCGGCTCGGGTGACTTTGCCCGCGAGTGCTTCTGCAAGGGTGCCGAGGTGTTCCTGAATCTGTGTCGCGATGCCGTCGACGCCGCCGAGCTGCACCAGTGGAGCCAGGGGGAATATGAGCTGCTGAGTGCCGCGCGCGGGATTGCGGGGGCGTAGGCAGACAGACCAGACAGCTCGTCATACTGGTTGACGCTTCGATTCAAACAGCAGGGCGAAGTCGCGCTTACAGTCCCGCCATGCCAAACCGAATGGCGTTCTCAAAAGGCCTACCTCCCCTCCGCCTTCAGCTTCAGCAGCAGGTCGCCCAGCTCGGGGCATTTGCTGGAAAGGCGCGTCTGAGCTCGCTCGCCCATCCCCCACCGTTGGCGGATCTCCTGGGCGCGCGGGCTCACGCGGTAGTCCCCGTCCATCATCTGCTTGAGCAGCTTGGCGGTCACGCGCGCATCGGCCAGGGCGCTGTGGGCGTGGCCCGTCGACTCGTCAAACTCGATGCCAAACCACGTTGCCGCGTCACCCAAAGAGACGCACCCGTGGCTACCCACATCCATGATCGAGGTGTAAAACGCCTGCAGGTCGGCCCAGTCCGTAGGAAATGCGGAAAGGTCGATGTGCTTTGCCTGGCACTCGGTCAAAAGCTGTCGACGGTCCGTCCCGCTCCAACAGACCACCTGGGCGGAGTAGCGACCGATCCAATCGCTGAGCCTTTTGATCACCACATAGAGCGGATCGGCCATCGCGGTATCCACCGCCGATATCCCCGTGAGCTCGCGGACGGGAAACGCAACGCCTTCGGTAAATTCCGTCTGCACAAACTGTGAGAACTCGCCCATAACGTTGCCGTGGTAATCGAGCTTGACGGCGCCGACCTCGATAATCTCGTTGCGCAGTCCACGGCGCTGGCGCTGCTTTGGCACCGGCGCAAACTCAAAGTCCAGCACAATCTGGCGCGCAAAGTTCGTCGTATCGATGGCCGAGATACACGGCATCTTTTCAGCTGACACGGTTAGGGCCTTTCTCCGTTGCCTGCCGCTTGCTACATAGGCAGCTACATTGCCGTAAGGATAGGCGCCCGTGCGGACATGAAAGCGGGGCGCAATGCCACGAGCGCCAGGCACACGCCATACAGTCGACCCCAAGAGCGCCGCCCACTCTATTCAAATGGATGAAAAAGATTTAGGCCCGGTGACTTGAATCAGCGGTCATCCCGGGCCCATCAGAGCTCGTAGAGCTCTTGGTTGCTTTGATCTCGCTCTTCACGGCGCTTATCGAACTTTCCGAGGCACTCAAGCAGCATTCGAAGCATAACAAGTCGCTGCCATTAAGGCACTGACCTCTTGACCAAGCAACGGCGCTGCCCAGCTCTTCACCACTTGGGCTGCCGTCAACTTTATTCTATCCGCGAGCATCTGGTTTACCAAATGGATTTTCGGTAAAGGAAGCACGGCACGCCCGCAAAACCACTACGCCCCAAGTGCCGCCATAGGGATCACCGCCACGCCGTCGTCGCGTGTGTAAGCGATGCCCCCCCTTGCCCACCACAACCGCCAAAAACGCCGGCGCGGTATTCTAAGACGCGCTTTCCACTTGAAGCCATGTCGATTCTGGGACACAGTTTCCGCTTGAAGCCCATCCGGAAAGCACGTCCCATTCCGAGGCTTGAATCCGGGACGTAGTTTCCACTTGAGCTCCTGACGGGAAAGCACGTCCCGCTCTGAAGCTCGATTCCGGGATACAGCTTCCGCCAGAGACCTCAACCGGAAACGGCATCCCACTCTGGAGCCAGAATCCGGGACGCAGCTTCCGCTTGAAGGCCGATCCGGAAAATGCGTCCCAGTCTGAGCGCTCATTCCGGGATGCATTTTCCGCGAGGGACCGATCCGGAAACGGCATCCCACTCTGGAGCTATAATCCGGGACACGCTTTCCGCCGACATTCCGCCGGCAGCCAACACGACAAAAGAAGGGCCCCATTCCAGCAATTCGAGGACAGGCTCTTGTTCTCGAGCAGAGCTACCCCGCACTCACATCTCGGCAAACGAAATCAGCTTGGTATCTCCCCTGCTCGCCGCAGCTTCCTGACATCCTTGCGTAAAGCCACGCTTCGAGAAGATCACGTAGCTTTTATGCTGCCGCCTAAAGAGCTCGCTTCGGTACACGAGCTTTTGCAGCACGTCTTCGCCCACCGGTTCATTGCGCCATTTGCATTCCGCAAACAGTGCAGTGCCCTCGCCATCGTCAACAATCAAGTCGATTTCTTCCTGCGTATGCGTGCGATTATCCGTCCCCCACCAGCGCCCGACGCTCGCCGGAACCACATCGAGCTGGCCCGCTCGCGCGAGTTCGTACACGTATTGTCTGCATATAAGCTCAAAGACCGTGCCCATGTAATCCGATACGTGCGGCTCAATGCGCTTATACGCCATCTCGGCCATATCGTTTTGAATCAGCCCGATGTTCTGCGGAACAAACTTGTACCAGAACCTAAACATCTGGTCGCTCAGCAGATACACGGCTCGCTTATTGCTCGTCTCGTTTAGGGGCAGCTCGCGCTCGACAATCCCAAGCGACGCCAGCTTATCCACATAGCTCTTTACGTTGCTCGCAGGGATTCCCGTAGAGCTCGCAATCTCCGAGATCCTCGAGCGCCCCTGGGCAATTGCCTGCACGATCGCATCATATTGCTCGGGATTGCGGCACTCTTGCAATAGCAGGTTACTCGGCTCCTCAAAGAGATAGCCCGTAGGAGTAAGAAAAAGACGTTTGATGTTGTCCTTGAGCGGTGCGGCAGGATCGACTTTCTCGATATATGCAGGAATGCCGCCCGTCATGCCATAGCAAACTGCAGCGTCTTCACGACTCATGCTCTGCCACAGGCCGAGGGTCGTCATAAAATCGAGCGGCATGATCTTAAACTGGGCTGTACGCCTACCGTATAGCGGGCTCTCGTAGCCCAACACCAGTTCCTCCATAAACGAAAGAGACGAGCCGCATAGAATCAGCATGAGCCTGGTCTCTTTGTACAGGTGATCAATCTTGTCTTGCAGCAACGAGCTGATCTCGGGATTCGATTGGGCGAGATAGGGATACTCGTCAATCACGACAATCAAACGTTCCGTGCGAGCCATGGTGGCCAATGCATCAAACGCCTCGTCAAAGCTACGAAACGACACACCTGCAGCACCAACCGAACCTGCAAGTATCGCCTGGCTAAAGCCGTGCAGGTTTGCCTCTGCATTGGTACGACGTGCTTGAAAGTAAATGGCCTTCTTGCCCTGGATGAACTCTGTGATAAGGCGCGTTTTACCCACACGACGGCGGCCATAAATCACAGGCATTTCGAATGAATCCGAACTGTAGAGCCGATTGAGCTCGGCCATTTCCGTTGTTCTTCCGATAAACATAGGGCCATCCTTCCCTTACGTTATAGCTAGCCATATTATACCTTCCAATAATATAGCTAGCTATAACGTAATTCGACAAGCGGCGCACGCAAAAGGGCGGTATACCACCGCACGTGGACCGTTCCGGAAAATGTATCCCGTTCTGGAGCCAAAAACTGGGCCGTAGTTTCCGCCAAACATGCCATCCGGAAAGTGCGTCCCGTTCTGAGCCTGAATTCTGGGATGCATTTTCCGCTGAAGCCTCTACCGGAAAGCGCATCCCATTCTGAACGTCGAATCCGGGACGCAATTTCCGCATGCGGCCCCGTTGGGAAAGTTCATCCCGCTCTGAGCGCTCATTCCGGGATGCAATTTCCGTTTGAGGCCCGATCCGGAAACGGCATCCCGCTCTGGGGCCGAAATCTGGGTCACAGTTTCCGCAGATACCAGTCGACGATCCGCCGCCTTTATCACATGCCTTCAAATATGCGATCCAGAAACACAAAACAGCAGATAGAATGCTCTTTTTCAAAAAAGTACACGTCCCGAAACTTACCAAGACTTCATATCTAGCTACCGTTCACGGTCGCCGATTACCGCCCACCGATTCGGATGTAAAAATGACGTCAAAACCAGGCCATTTACCTGCATGGTTAGATTTTGGTCAGCTGAGCGGCAAGTTCCGGCTGATACGTTTTTGCTACCCAAAAGGAGGCGGTAGCTCATGACCCATTGCAATGACCAACTCATCGACCAACTGCTCACCCAAGCCGAACAAGAGGGGCGCTGTCTGATTCCCCCGAGCGCGGCGATCCGAAAAGCGCTCCTGCGGCGCATCGGCGACATGGTCGTCTCCCCCATGCCGGGATTGTTCGCGCGCAAAATACGCTGGGATGAACTAAACCGAGCGCAACGCCATTGCGAGATTATCCGCGCCCTTGCGATCATCCACCCCGATTGGACGTTCTGCTCGTTTTCGGCTGCCTGCCTGCTGGGGCTCGAGGTCTCGTGGCGACACCTGAATGTCGTGCATGTCTGCAGCTCGACAAAGCCGTCGGCTCGTCCGGGCGCACATATTCAGCGGCACCAGATTGAGCCGGCCGGAGCAATACGCAGAGTCGGCATATCGGTAACGCCGCCTATCCAAACGGCCACAGATTGCCTGCTGCAAACTGGTTTTGCCGACGGCATGCCCATTGCCGATTCGGCAATCTCAAAGCTCGGCCTTACGCGAGAGCAGTTGATGGAGGCCGTCGAGCAACGAACGACCGCCCGCAATGGTCGCGCGATTCGCACCGCCCTCACAACGCTTCGATATGCCGATGCCCGCGCCGAGAGCGGTGGAGAATCAGTCACCCGCGCCGTCATGATCGAGACGGGTTTTGCGCCCGACTGGCTTCAATACGAGCTGACGGACCCCTTCGATTCGGCCAAACCCATACGAACGGACTTTGCCTGGGAGCGCCAGGCGCGGGAGCTCACGTTGGGAGAACTCGACGGGCTCGTCAAATATACCGACCAGGCCATGCTAGCCGGGCACACCACCGCCGAGGCGCTCGTTGCCGAACGACAGCGCGAGGCGCACCTGTCGCTCTACGGCCATCCTCTGCTGCGCTTTACCATGAGCGAAGTCCGC
>USBA01000073.1 GCA_900552735.1 uncultured Collinsella sp.
GGCCGACCTCGGTCACCACGATGGAATGCTTAGGGTCGAGCTTGCGCGAGAGCTTCTGCATGACCGTTTCCGGCACGATGCGACCGGGGTCCTCCACCAGGTCGGAGTGGTAGAACGGGAAGCGACGGCGCCACTCGGCGATCTGCGCGAGCCAGGGTGCGGTGATGGGCTTGGCACCGGCCTTGGCAACTGCCTCGTTGATGCCGGCGAGCACGCCGCGAAGGTCGCCGACGATGGGGATCTGCACCTTGCGGATCTTGCCGATCTCGGCCGGGTCGATATCGATATGGATGACGTCGGCATGCGGGGCGAACTCGGAGAGCTTGCCCGTCACACGGTCGGAGAAGCGCGCGCCGCAGGCGATTATCAAGTCCGACTCGGTCATGGCAAGGTTGGCGTACTTCGAGCCGTGCATGCCCACAGGTCCTATGTTGAGCGGGTTGGAAGCGGGGAACGCGCCCTTGCCCATGAGCGTGGTGACCACGGGGATGCGCATGAGCTCGGCCAGCGCCTCGCGATCGATACGCAGCGCATCGCCGCCGACTGGGTCGAGCGAATCGGCCTGGCCACCCAGCTGCTTGGCCTGCTTGCGCTCCGCAAGGGAAAGGCCCCGCTCGCGATACTTTTGCGAATGAGCGGTGTACATATTGATGAACAGAATGACCAGGAAGCTGAACGCAATTACGACCACGACCCAAAAGAGGGCTACCGACGTGTTGCCCCCCATCCACTCAAAGTAGATGGCGATGGGAATGGTCTGGGTAATGCCGGCGTAGTTGCCCGAAAAGAACAGGGTGCAGCCAAACTCGCCCATGGCACGCGCGAAAGCGAGCACCGTGCCGGCGGCGATGGAGGGCCAGCCGAGCGGCATCATAAGCTTGGTGAAGATGCGACGCTCGGACCAGCCCAGCGTGCGCGCCGCATCGAGCATCTGCGTGTCGAGGCTCTCAAAGGCTCCGAGCGCCGTACGGTAGACCAGGGGAAACGACACCACGACGGCCGAAATGACCGCCGCGGGCCAGGTAAAGACGATCGAGACGCCGTGCGCGATGAGCCACTGGCCCACCCCGGTCGAGCGGCCAAACAGCATGAGGAGCAGAAAGCCGCAGACCGTGGGCGGCAGCACCATAGGGATGGTAAAGACCGAGTCGAGCAGACCCTTGATGCGACTCGAGGTACCCATAGTCTTCCACGCGGCGAACAGGCCCAGCGCAAAGGAGATCAACAGGGCAAGGCCGCTCGTTTTTATGGACACCCAAAACGGTCGATAGTCGATGTCGCCTAAAAAGGAGGCCAGTGAGGTCAAGGGCCCCTGCTCATTCCGCAACACGACAGACGATGCTTCTACCATTTGAGCGCTATCAAGCCAACGCGCGCCGCTCTTGGCATCACCCGAGGCTGATGCGATCACCACATAGCGGTCCCCATCCGCACCTCGTTCGTCAAAGCCATAGGTATACCCGCCGGCATCAAACGTTGTTTCCGCCGTAACATACCAAGGAAGATCCACATCCCCTAGCTGCGCACCCCCCATGCAGTTTGCGCTGTCGAGCTTACAGACGAGGGCCTTGAGACCCGATACGCACTCGTTGTCCTGCGGATCCAATCCAAACTTCTCGACCGCCTTGGGCGATATCCACACCACAACGCGATCGGCAGCAGGCGCCACCACAAGGTCCACGTCCTCGTCAACGGGAAACCGGTAGCCCTCAGGCTGGCCTTCCATGGCACGAGCGGTCCCCTTGGCCAACCGCTCAAAACCCTCGATCCCATAGGAAAGCCCATGAGCGGTCGCAGCAACCTGGGCCCCGTCCTCAGCATCCCCAGCCAACGCAAATCCCGGCACACAGCAAAGCGCGAAGGTCAAAGCACAGGCGACAAGCATGCGGAATCTATTAAGCACGAAAAGCTCCAAGCGAATACAAGGACGGAGTTAAACACAAAACGATGGAATTATCGCGCCAAGCCGCACTACGCGGAAAGCTCAAAGCCGTACTTAGCCCAAATCTTCTGAGCCTTCTTGCTGGTCAAACAGAAGTCGATGAACGCCTTGGCCTCGTCGGCGTGCTCGGAGCTCTCGGCAACGGCACCCGGGTACACGATGGGCTTGTGCGAATCCTCGGGGCACACGAAGGCCTCCTCGATGCCGTCGTAGCGGAAGATGTCAGAGCTGTAGACAAAACCGGCCACGCAGTCGCCTGTGGACACATAGGCAGCAGCGGTACCAACTTTGTCTGCCAGTGCGACCTTGTCGGCGATCTCGGGCGCATACTCGCCGTCGTCGCCCTCGGCGCCGGTGTAGAGGCCCACGGAGGCCAGGGCCTGGTTGGCGTACTTGCCGGCGGGGACGGTCTTGGCGTCGCCAATGGCGATCTTGCCGTCCAGATTCGCGACGTCGGCGATGGCCTCGACCTTGGTGTCGGAGCCCTCAGCGCGAATGATCACGAGGTCGTTGACGAACATATCCTCACGCGTGTCGGCATCGACGAGCTCGGCGGCCTCAGCGTCGTCCATGGTGCCCTTGGAGGCCGTGATGAGCACGTCGACCGTGGCGCCGGCACGCATCTGCTCGACGAGGTCGCCAGACGCTCTAAACTGCGTGTCGGCAAAGGTGGTACCGGTCTGGTCGGTGTAGAGCTCCTGAACCTCGGGGAGGGCCTTCTCGAGCGAGTTGGCAGCAAAGACCTGAAGCTCGACAGCTTTCTTGGAAGATGCCTTAGCAGAACCGGTAACAGATCCGGCCGGCTCGGACGCCTTGTTGCTCGAGCAGCCGGCAAGCCCAAGACCGGCAGCGACGACAGCAGAAAGCGAGATAAAACCGCGGCGAGAAACCATATCGAACATGTTCAACCCTTTCGAAGGCTACGCCCAGGCACCCCGCCGCAGGCTTTATTCTGTTACTAGATTATACTTCCGTGCGAATAATATTAGTGATAGAGATTTCTCGTCTGATAATTTTCTTTCGCTCATAGCCTCAAGACGTACCGCGCTGTCGCTGCATAAGAAAGGCGGAGCGACTCGCAAGGTCGCTCCGCCGCAGGTAGTGCTCCTTATTTGGCGTGACCGCCGCCCGCCGTCATTTGGGCCGCGTGCTCCAGCTGATCGCTCACGGCTTCCCAACTTTCGCGGGCCGCTTTCGTGGATCCCGGAAAGTTGATGACAAGCGTATACCCACGCTGCATGCACACGGCGCGCGAGAGCATAGCGCGGCGCGTCTTGGTCATGGAGTACGCACGGATTGCCTCTGCAATACCCGGCACATCGCGGTCGCAGACGGCACGCGTCGCCTCGGGTGTCACGTCGCGCATCGAAAGCCCCGTGCCGCCACAGGTGAGCACGACATTGGCGTGACACGCATCGGCGGCTTCCACAATGGCATCACCGATTTCGCTAACGTCGTCGCGCACGACCACATGTGAGGCGACCGTCCAGCCCTGCGCCACGATAAGTTCCTCGAGTGCGGCACCCGCCTCGTCCTGGGCAAGGTCGCGCGTATCCGAGCACGTCACGATCGAAATCTTCAACTCCATAGCGTTCCTCCTATAGCACCGTTCCCTCAGGCAGGTCGACGCGCACAACGTCCACGACATCTCCCGCCTTGAGCTCACACGGCCCTTCGTCAATACGCAGCAGGCAGTTGGCCCGCTGCATCGTGCCGAGCAGCGCCGAATTCTGCGTCTTGGCCTCGGTCACCAACAGCTCACCGGTCTCGGGGTCGCGCAAAACCGTGGCGCGATCGAAGAAGCGTCGGTCCTGGCGCTTTTTCACGCCGTGCGTGAGCGTCGCCTGCTGCACGGGACGCGCACCCTCGGCAAAGCCGCGCATCTTGCGAATCGCCGGGCGGGCGAGCATCTCAAAGCCCACATACGCCGCCGCGGGATTGCCCGAAAGCCCCAAATACGGCTTACCCCCGAGCAAGCCAAACGTGATGGCCTTGCCCGGACGCATCGAGATGCGATCGAACAGCACCTCGCCCTCGCGCCGGACGAGCGCCGTCACGTAGTCGTAATCGCCCGCCGAGGCGCCACCACTTGTAATGACAAAATCGCACTCTCGCGTGGCGCGATGCACCAGCTCGGCAATCGCCTGCTCATCGTCGGGCGCAATACCGTAGAACACCGGATCTGCCCCGGCATCGAGCGCCTCGGCCATCAGCGCCGAGGAGTTGGAATCGCGAATCTGACCGCGCGCCGGTACCTTACTCGGTGCGACCAGTTCCGTGCCCAGCGAGATAATGCCCACGCGCGGGGCGGCATGTACCTTCACGCTCGCGTATCCGGCGCTTGCCAGCAAGCCGGCGCCCGCCGGGGCCACGACCTCGCCGGCATGCATCACAACATCGCCGGCATGGGCCTCCTCGGCGGCAGAGCGAACGTTCTCCCCTACCTTGGCAGGCGCCGAGAAGCGAACGTGCGAGCCCTCGTTGCCATCGCCGTCGAGCACGTCGACGATCTCGTACTTCACCACGGCATCGGCACCTTCGGGCACCGGCGCGCCCGTCATGATGCGGACGGTCTCGCCCGCGCCGATTGTGCCCTCAAAGACATGGCCCGCGGCCTCGTGTCCTACGACGGAGAGCGTCACCGGAGTGTCACCGGCGGCCGCAGCAAGATCGGCTGCGCGCACGGCATACCCGTCCATGGCGCTGTTGGCAAACGGCGAGATGTCGATATCGGCCACCGCGTCCTCGGCCAAGGGAAGACCGGCGGCCTGCCACACGGGAATCTCGATGAAATCCGTCGGAACAACATGCGACAGAACAATCGACTGCGCGTCCTCCAGCGGAATGAGTTTCTCTGCCATATGCACCTCTTAATGCCACGGCGCACAACAGGAGCGCCGATTCTTTATGCTTGTCTCAGTATAATCCCCCGACGCACGACCGCGACTCGGCCTGTACCCGCAAATACACCTGTCGGTTGCAGGCCGCGAAACAGAATGGAAACCAACCACCGGCTCGTCGCGTTTACCGCGTTTTATAATGCTTGCGTTACAACCTAAAAGAGGAACATATGGCTCATAACGACAAACCCGAAAGCGCAAACGAGGCGCAGGATCATTCCCAGCCGCTCGACGACGGCGGTTTTTTCTCCCTGAACGACGTCATCATGGCTGGCAGGCATCAGATCACCCGCTCCGAGCATCTCTTAGCTGCCGACACGCGCCGCAATGTCCGCAACCTACTCGCAAGCGCCAAGTTGCTCGCACTCGTCGTCATCGTCTCGCTCGCCATGGGCGTTGCCGCTTGGGCGTTTTTGGCCTCGCTGAATATCGCGACCGACTATCGCGAGCACCACGCATGGATTTACGCGCTGCTTCCCGTTGTGGGCATGGCCACCGCATGGGTGTACAAAAACCACGGCCTTGCCGCCAAACGAGGCAACAACCTGGTCATCGACTCCGCTCTGGGCACACGTCTCATCCATATGCGCATGGCCGTCCTCACCTTCGTCTGCTCCACGCTCACGCACCTAACGGGCGGATCGGCCGGTCGCGAGGGAGCCGCGGTACAGATTGGCGGCACCATCGCCAGCAACATCTCGAGCCTCGCCCACCTCAAAAAGCATGACCACCACGACCTCATGCTCGCCGGCATCTCGTCGGCCTTTGGCGCCGTATTCGGTTCGCCCCTTGCCGGAGCTTTCTTTGGCATGGAGATGTGCTTTATCGGCAAGATCGACTACACCGCAGGCATCTACTGCCTGGTCGCCTCGTTTACCGGCTACTTTACATCACTCGCCCTGGGCACCGAGTACGAAGCGAATGTCATCGCCAGCGTTCCCGCCATGTCGCCCAAAACGGTCGTCATCGTTGTTATCAGCGCCATTATCTTCGGTCTGACGGCACGCCTCTTTGCCTGGTCGGTTCGAACCGTCAAGAGCCTGTACGGTCGCTTTATCACCAATTACCTTGTTCGCGCACTTATAGGCGCACTCGTGGTTTTGGCCGCCTATGCCCTCCTCGACGCCTGGGACTACGCCGGCCTTTCCACGTGGCTTTCGGGCGCCGGATTTGCGAGCAACACCACCCTGGCGGACGCAGCCATCAAGTTGGTCGTCACAGCGCTCACCCTGGGCGCCGGCTTCCAAGGCGGCGAGGTCACGCCTCTGTTTGGCATCGGTGCGGCGCTCGGCGGCTGGATCGGCTGCCTTACCGGGCTCGACCCCAGTTTCCTGGCGGCTCTCGGCATGCTCGGCGTGTTCTGCGCCGGCCTTAACGTGCCCATCACCACCTGTATGATGGCCATCGACCTGTTCCACGGCACGGCCGCAGGCTTCTTCGTGATCGTGGCGTTTATCAGCTATCTCGCCGGCGGCCACCGCGGCGTGTACCCCGCCCAGCGCATTGTCTCGCCTAAACGCCGTTCGCTTATTGTGGATGAGGGCGGTACGGTAGCGGATGCTATCGAGCGCCACAACGACCTGATAGAGTAGACGTTAGTATTCGCCGTGCAGCCACAATCGGGGGCAATTCGACCTGAGCGCGACCGCACCGTCACGTCATACGCCAGGAGTCGCCCCATGCACGCAACTGATTTTGGTCGCACGCTCATCATCGCCAACCCTGCCGCCCAGTCGGGTGCGGCGCGCGAGGTCGCTGAGCGCCTGCAGCGCTTTTTGGACATGACCGCGCGCTCATCCCAGTTTGACCTGGTGCTGACTGAGCGCATGGGACATGCCAAGGAGCTTGCCGCGCAGGCTCAGGGCTATCGCACCGTTATCGCCCTTGGCGGCGACGGCGTGATCCACGAGGTTGCCAATGGACTCATGAAGCAGGATGAGGCGGTCCGTCCCGCCCTTGCCGTCCTACCCGTAGGCTCCGGCAACGATTTTGCCCAGACCCTCGGTATCGACGATTTCTCCGGCAAAGATTTTGGCGCGCTGCTCACCTGCGAGCTGCAGCGCCAGGATATCGGACGCATTCGCTCATGGAACCCCGCAAACGGCAGCGGCGAGGCTACCGTTGAGTACTACGACCAAACGCTTTCGGTCGGCATCGATGCCGCCATCGGCCTGGGCACCACCGAGCTGCGCAAAAAGACGGGCCTCGCTGGCGCTCCGCTCTACACCCTCTCGGGTCTGGAGCAGTTTGGTCTGCGCTACCGCAACTACCCCATGACAGTCAGCTTTGACGGGGCGCCCGCCGAGCGCGTAAGGGCGATCATCATGGCGATTCAGCTGGGCCCCACGTATGGCTCGGGCTATCGCATCTGCCCCGATGCCGACCCCTGCGACGGCATGCTCGACGTCTGCTACGCATGCGGCCCCGTCCCTCGCGCGGTTGCCCTGCCTATGTTTCTTTCGGCCAAGGACGGCCACCATACCAAGCTGCCGCCGGTTCGCATACGCCGCTGCCGCCATGCCGAGCTCACCTTTGAGGAGCCCGACTACCCCATCCAGGCCGACGGCGAGCCCATCGTCGCCTCGCGCATCGAGGTCGACGTCCTCGGCGGCGCCCTCCACGTCTGGCACCCCATCCGCTAACCCAACCTAAGTTGCGGTGAAATAGGGACTGTTTATGCAGCAAGTGCCGCAAAACAATCCCTATTTCACCGCAACTTATGAGGAGGCTATTCGTCGCTGCCCGGCTTGCGACGGTTGGCCTTTTTAATGGCGTTGAAGTGCTTGTCGTTGAGCCTGCGCTGGCGAGAGCGCTGAGGCACCTTGGTCTTTACGCGTCGGCGCGGTGGACGCCCGCGACGCTCAAGCTCTGCCCTCAGCTTACGCAAACAGCAGCTGCGATTCTGAAACTGACTGCGGCTCTCGCGCGCCGTCACGGTAATCCCCGAAGGGATATGTTTCATGCGCACCGCCGAGTCCGTCGTGTTCACGCCTTGCCCGCCCGGACCCGTCGCGCGAAACACCTGTACCTCGCAATCGCGCGCCAGCTCCTCGACCGACATCTCGGCATAGCGCGCATACTCGCGCCATCCCATCTTGTTCTCATCCATATCGACACCTCCCCTCATACAAAAAATGTGACAAAGGGACAGTCCCTTTGTCACATCGCATATCAATCGCTTGTGTTGCGAGCCTAGGCGAAGGTAATCTCGCCGTTCTCGCAGTCCATATCGGCGATACGGGCCAGGCTCTCAACGCGGAAGCCGCGCTTGCGGAGCTTATCGCCGCCGCCCTGGAAGCCCTTCTCCACTGCAATGCCAATACCGGACACCTCGGCACCTGCAGCCTCGCAGATCTTGATAAGACCCTCGAGCGCGCAGCCGTTGGCCAGGAAGTCGTCGATAATCAGGACCTTGTCGCCCTCGGACAGGAAGCGCTTGCCAACGATGACCGGGTACTCCTTCTGCTTGGTAAAGGAGTAGATGGTCGTGGCATACTGCTCGCCGTCTAGGTTGATGGACTGTGCCTTCTTGGCAAAGACCACCGGCACGCCGCCAAAATGCTGGGCTGCAATGCAAGCCATGCCAATGCCCGAAGCCTCAATCGTCAGAATCTTGTTGATCTCGACACCCTCGAACAGACGGGCCCACTCGGCGCCCATGTGGTCGAACAGCTCAACGTCGCACTGGTGGTTGAGGAAGGCATCAACCTTAAGGACGTTACCGGCCTTTACGATGCCGTCATGGCGAATACGATCCTCAAGCTCCTGCATGGCGCAACCCCTTCTCGCGGCAACGATACCGCGCGATTAATAAACGTTGTTCGATAGTCTACCACGGACCGACCCCCCCCCCCCCCCCCACCCCCCCCCCCAAACACTAATTTAATATTTTTTTTTTTTTTTTTTTTTTTTTTTTTTTTCCTTTCATTCATATAAAACCCATTCTCGCCCCCCCCCCCCCCCCCCCCCCCCCCCCCCCCCCCCCCCCCCC
>USBA01000074.1 GCA_900552735.1 uncultured Collinsella sp.
ACTTTGCGGGCCCCGGTATGCTCGGCGGCTCCTTTGGCGATGCCTCGCGCGCAAGCGACGAGGCCGCCGAGGGCGTCGCCGACCCCTGCCTGGGCCATGCGCCCGACCAGGTGGTCTTTTACGAGCTCACGCGTAAGTTTGTGGAGACCGAGGAAGACGTTCCCCAGGAGGCCTGCGACGTGCTGTACTACACGCTCGCCGTGGGCCACCACACCGGCGTGCTCGACTGCTTTGAGCCGCGCCTGTCGGTGTCGGTGGATGTGTTCTATTCGCTCGTCGACGCGCTGCCGGAGGGGGAGGCTAAGACCAAGTTCGAGGCCATCCGCTCCTTTGGCGAGTGCCAGCTCGACAAGGCGGTGGTGCCGTCGCTGCTCGAGGCCTGCGATGCGCTGCTCGACGAGCGCGGTTTTCGCGGGTCGGCCAAGGCCGGCATCTCGGTGTTCGACGACGACTTTGGCCTGCATGCCCAGCAGGTCGCGTTCTTAATGAAGTTTCGCGATCTGGTTGAGCGCGTGCGCGATGTGTCGGGCGTGTATCTGACGGGGAGGTTGCAGTAATGGGTCGCGTTGTGGATGGACGTGTGAACGGCGTCCCGTTTGCGGGTATCGTGCTCACGGCGGGGAGCGTGCTGCGTGCCGACGATGCCGCCGGCCCCGTGCTCTCCAAAAAGATGGAGGACGCGCCTCTTGCCGGCTGGTACACCATCGATGGCGGTCAGACGCCCGAGGATGACATCATCGAGGTCAAGCGCGAGCGTCCGCCTCGCCTGGTCTTGGTCGATGCCGCCGACATGGCACTGCCCGTCGGGTCCATCCGCCTGCTCGACAAGCGCGATGTGGCCCGCAAGTCGATGTTCACCACGCATTCGCTTCCTTTGTCGATTCTGATCGAGGAAATCGAACAATCGTGTGATGATATCGTCTTCGTTGGGATTCAGCCGGGCGACACGGAGTTCTACAACCCTATGTCCCCGGAGGTCTTTGACGCCGTCGACGCCGTGTACGACGCCGTGGCCGCCAACGACTTTTCCCACTTTGTCCGCTTGGGGCAAGAGCAATAGGAGCGCTTGTCCCTGCTGATTAGGAAAGAAGTGATTGACATGGCAGATTCCAAGGCGGAGTACCCCGCTCCCGATTGCCTGGCGCCCGCCGCGATCGAGGCCAAGACCGAGGCCGCCGGCGTGACCAAGGCCAACCTGCCGGTCGCAAAGGCCTTTCTGTTGGCAATGTTCGCCGGTGCGTTTATTGCCTTCGGTGGCCTGTTCTTTACCGTGTTCTTGAGCGACAGCACGCTGGGCTGGGGTGCCCAGCGCGTCGTGGGCGGCCTGTGCTTTTGCCTGGGCCTGGTGCTGGTGCTGGTGTGCGGCGCCGAGCTGTTTACCGGTAATTCGCTTATGGTCTGCGCGCTCAAGAGCAAAAAGATCACCCTGGTCCAGATGCTCAAGGCCTGGGTCGTCGTATGGGTCGGTAACTTTGTCGGTGCCCTGTTCATCGTCTTTTTGGTGTACATGGCCGGCATTTACAAGCTCAACGGCGAGGCGGTCGCCAATTCCATGGTGAGCGTCGCCGCCGGCAAGGTGACGGTCGACTGGGTGACGATCTTCTTCCGCGGCATCCTGTGCAACATCTTTGTGTGCCTGGCCGTGTGGATCGGTACCGCCGGCAAGACCGTGGTCGATAAGGTCGTGGGCATTTTGCTGCCCATCGCCGCCTTTGTGGCCTGCGGTTTTGAGCACTGCGTTGCCAACATGTACTTTTTGCCCATGGGCGCCGTGATGCATGCATGCGGCTATGGCGCCGACGTCGCCGGCGCCGATGCGCTCAACGCCGCGGGCATTGCGTTTAACCTATCCGCCGCCACGCTGGGCAACATCGTGGGCGGAGCGGTCCTGATCGCGCTCGGCTACTGGTTTATCTACGCCAAGAAGTCCGAGGCGTAAGGTACCGTCTGTTTGACGTTGGGCCTCCCGCGGGGCGTTGCCGTGCGGGAGGCTTTTTGGGTCCGGGGCTCGTTGGCGGGCTTTTGGCTTGTTGTGTTTGGCTGATGAAAGGGGTAATCGAGATGGCATCTGCTGTGAAGCGTGACGGTCGCGCCGTGGTGACCACATGCGGGGGATGCTATGCCGATTGCGCCTTTGCGGCCCATGTTGAGGATGGACGTGTGGTGGCTGAGCTGCCGGTTGCGGGGCATCCGTGCGCGGCGCGAGCCCTGTGTGCCCGCGGACGGCATCGCCTGGCAATGCCGTTTGACAAGCGCGACCGCATCGTGCAACCCATGCGTCGACGAGCTGATGGCTCGGGGTTCGATGCGATTTCGTGGGACGAGGCGTTCGCGCAGATTGCCGAGCGTCTTTTGGGCATTGTTGACGAGTGCGGGTCTCGTGCGCTGGGCATGACGCTCGGCGTGCCCTCGTTCGACCGTTACTGGGCGTATCGCTTTATGCATGCGCTGGGCTCGCCCAACGTGTACGGTGCCGATGGCGCCTGCGAGGTAAGCCGTCTCACCGGTTGGGAGCACAGCCTGGGCTACAGCCCCGCTTCCGACCTGGCGCATACCGATTGCATCATGTACCTGGGGCGTTCCATCGTCGATTCGTCGACGATGGGGGCCGTTGATGCGCTCAACGATGCCCGTCGCCGTGGGGCGAAGATTGTCGTGGTCGACCCCCGGCGCAGCGGCTCGGCTGCGCTTGCCGACCGCTGGTTGCGCGTGCGCCCGGGCTGCGACCTGGCGCTGCTGTTGGGTATTGTCCACGTGTTGATTGCCGAGGACCTGTACGATCACGAGTTCGTGACCCGCTATACCACGGGTTTTGGCGAGCTGGCGCAGGCGGCCCGTGCTTGGACGCCCGAGTGGGCCGAGTCGATGTGCGACGTGCCGGCCGCAGAGATTGTCGCGACGGCACGCAATCTGGCTGCCGCCGCGCCCGCCGCTGTGGTGGATGCGGGCTTTCATGGTGGAATCGGCATCGCGTATGCCAATAGCACCCAGACCGCGCGCGCGATTTGTCTGGTCGATGTGCTGCTGGGCTGCATCGGACACGCGGGCGGTGCCCTCAACCCGCCCACGCCGCTTGCGTTGGGCGACCTCGATCCCGCACGTTTTGCGACGCCGCCGGTGCCGCGCATATCCAAGCTGGGGTCCGAGCGCTATCCACTGGTCGATCCGGTGCGCGGCCTGTGCACGACCATCGGTCAGTCGATTCTTGCCGGCGATTTACGTGGGCTCATCGTCTATGCCAGTAACCCCGGTGCGGGCTATGGCAATGCGCAGGCTTGGTTGGGTATTTTGCAGCAGCTCGACTTGCTCGTGACGATTGATATTCGCTGGTCTGAGACGGCGCGTGCTTCTGATTTCGTGCTGCCCGACGTGACGTATCTGGAGGCCGACCGCGGTGTGGGCGCAGTCGTGGGCGCCAATGATTCGCGCGTGTTCTACCGCAACGCCGTGCTGCCCATTTTGCATGACGACACGAGACCGGGGCGGGAGATCTTTGCCGGTTTGGCGCAGGCGTGCGGCGTGGGCGAGTACTTCCGGTTTACATCCGACGATCTGGCGGCTGCCCAGGTGGCACCGTTTGGGATTGATCTGGACGAGCTCAAGGAACGCGGCTGGGCCGACACGGGTGTTGCGTTGCCGTTGCGTACGGGCGAGCCGGCGATTCCCTTGGACGGCGGCAAAATTGCGCTGGCAAGCGACGTATGGGAACGAGCCGGCCTGGGTCGTGTACCCAACTGGATCGCTCCCATGGTGGAGCCTAGCCCGGGAATGTTTCGCCTCATTAGCGGCAACCGTCCCTTTGAGTCGCATACCTCGCGAAGGCTTGCGGCCCAAGGTGCCGCCGAGGCGGGCTCGGATCTGGATGCCGTGCAGATGAATGCCGATGCTGCTGCGCACATGGGCATCGCCGACGGTGAGATCGTCGAACTCGTGAGCGATATGGGCCGCGACCGCGTGCGCGTGGAGACGACGCCGTATCTGCATCCGGCGTGCATCTTCACCTCGGCCGCCCCCGGTGGGCGTTCGTTTGGCGCCGATGCCGGTGGCGCTCAAGCCTTGGGCGTGGGCCCGCTCGACCATACGCCGTTGCGTTGGGATCCGTTGACGGGTGCCGCGCTCACCCAGGAAAACGCCGTTCGCGTGGAAAAGATCGTCGCGCGCGGGGATAATGACGAGTAATTGACTCAGCTGATGTATTCGACTGATCCACGTTTCTTTTGAAAGGCCGCACATGAGCGATAGCCAGAACATTTCCGATGAGGTACGCGCCCGCCTTCGCGCTATTCCTTCCGTCAACGAGCTGCTCGCAGAGTGGCCGGTTGTGAAGGCGGCGGGGGAGACCTGCGACGCGGTGGTGCATGCTGCCGTGACGGCTGAGCTCGATGAGGAGCGCGCCGCGATTCGTGCCGGCGCCGCCCCGCGTTCCAAGCGCGAACTGGCCTCGGCCATTGAGTGGCGTGCGCAGCGCTCCGCGCTGCCGAGCCGGCGTCCCGCCGTCAACGCCAGGGGTGTGGTTATCCATACCAACCTTGGTCGAGCCCCGCTCGCGGAGTCGGCCGCCAAGGCCGTGGCCGAGGTCGCGCGCGGCTACAGCACGCTCGAGTACAGCGTGGACACCTGCTCGCGCGGGTCGCGCAAGGAGCATGCCGCGCAGCTCATCCGCTCGCTTACCGGTGCCGAGGACGCGCTGGTCGTTAACAATAACGCCGCCGCCGTGCTGCTGGTGCTGGCGACCCATGCCGCAGGCAAGGAGGTCATCGTCAGCCGCGGCGAGCTTGTCGAGATCGGCGGCAGCTTCCGCATCCCTGATGTCATGGAGGCTTCGGGCGCCAAGCTCGTCGAGGTCGGCGCCACCAACCGCACGCACCTGGCAGATTATGAGCAAGCCATCACGCCCGATACGGCCATGATCCTCAAGGTCCATCCTTCCAACTATCGCATCGAGGGCTTTCACGAGGAAGTGGGCTCTCGGGAGCTTGCCGCCCTGGCCCACAAGCATGGTCTGCTGTTCTACGAGGACCAGGGTTCGGGCGCGCTTTTGCCCGATGACATCCTGGTGCGCGGCGGTGAGGAGCCCACGCCGGCTTCGGTTGCGGCAGGGCTCGATCTGGTGTCGTGCTCGGGCGATAAGCTGCTCGGTGCCGCACAGGTGGGTATTATCATGGGCCGTCGCGATCTGGTCCAGGCCTGCGGGTCGCATCCGCTTATGCGTGCCCTGCGTCCGGGCAAGCTCGCGCTGGCGGCGCTCGAGGCTACACTGCGCATTTACATGGATGGGGCGGATGTGGCCCATCGCGAGGTGCCGGTGCTCAACATGCTCACGCTTCCGCAGGCTCATCTGGAGCGTCGCGCACGCAAGCTGCGCGAGCTGATGGTGGCGGGCCTCGATAAGGCTGGCTGCCCGTGTGCCGTGCAGGTGGAGATCGTCGAGGAGTCGTCGACTCCCGGCGGCGGCTCGCTGCCTACCGTGGAGCTGCCCACGATGTGCGTTGCCGTGCGTCTTGTTGACGAGCGCCTGACGGTCGACGCGCTCAAGCGCTCGCTTGTCCAGGACTTCGACACTCCGGTTGTCACGCGAACCTCGCACGATCGCATTTTGTTTGACGTCCGTACGCTTGTGGGCGACCGCGATATCGAGACAGCGGCATCGACGCTTGCCGCATGCGTTGCCAAGGCGGTGCGCCGATGAGTGAGGTTCAAGCGTTGGTAGAATGCCCCGTTATCGTTGGCACGGCGGGCCACGTCGACCACGGTAAGTCGGCGCTGATCGAGGCGCTGACCGGCAAGAATCCCGATCGCCTTGAGGTCGAGCGTCGCCGCGGCATGACGGTGGAGCTGGGCTTTGGCGAGCTGGCGCTGCCGAGCGGCAAGATCGTTGGCCTGGTCGATGTGCCGGGGCATGCCCATTATCTGCGCGCCATGGTGCAGGGTGCGACGGGCATCGACGTTGCCGTGCTGGTGGTTTCGGCCGTTGAGGGCGTAATGCCGCAGACCCGCGAGCACGTGCATGTGCTGGAGCTGCTGGGCGTTACGCATATGGTGGTCGCGCTGACCATGTGCGACCTGGCCGATGCCGAGATGACCGAGCTTGCCGAGCTCGATGTCGATGACTTTTTGTCGGGTACCGTGTTTGCGGGTGCGCCGATTGTGCCCGTGTCGTCCAAGACCGGCGCGGGAATCGATAACCTGCTGGTTGCGCTTGACGAGCAGGTTGCCGCTTGCTGGGATGCCTGCCGTGCTCGTGCCGAGCTTACCGATGCCGCACCGCGTCTGCCCATCGACCGTTGCTTTACGATCAAGGGCGCCGGTACCGTGGTGACGGGAACGCTGCACGATGCGCCCGTCGCGGTGGGGGATGAGCTTGTCGCGCTGCCGTCGCGTACGGCCTGTCGCGTGCGTGGGATTCAGGTGCATGGCGATACGCCGCGGGCGTTGCCCGGTCAGCGTGTGGCGCTCAACTTGGTGGGCGACGGTGCTGCTTCGCTCGATCGCGGCGAGATGCTCGGCGTGGCGGGCCGCTTTGGCCAGACGATGCGATTTATGATGGCGTTTACGTATTTGGGTCGCGAGGGAGCCAAGCCGCGTGTGCTCGAGTCGGGTGCGCGCGTGCACGTGATGGCGGGTACAGCCGAGGTTGTCGGTCGCATCATGTTCATGGAGGGCGAGGCCCCCATGGCGGTGGGCGAGACCCGTACCGTGCAGGTGCGCCTGGAGGAGCCGCTGCCGCTGCGTGCCGGAGACCATGCCGTGGTGCTGTCGTATTCGCCCGTTATGCTCATTGGCGGTGGGCGCGTGCTGCTTTCGCGCTGCCGTCGCTCGCGCGAGCTTGCCGAAGGAGAGCGTGCGCTGTATGCGGCGCTCGAGTCCGGCGATATCGCGGGCGGTGTGGGCGCTTGGCTGGCGCTGCAGACGCTGCCGGTTACGACGGTTGATATCGCCGAGGCTTTGGATCTTGGTATCGGCGAGGTCGATGCCGCACTGCGCGGGTTGGTGGCGCAGGGCGCTGCTTGCGCGCTTGCAGGCTCGGATGGCTCGCTGTATGCAGATTCTTCCGCGCTCGACGCCGCGATGGATGACCTGGCGACGACCCTGTCGGCCATGCACACGGCGGCTCCCAAGGAGACGGGCTTTACGCCCGGCGCCGTTGCCCATGCTGCGTGGCCTGCCGCTGATGAAGGCGTTGCCGCGGCTCTGATTGCCGAGGGCTGTTCGCGTGGCGTGTGCGCCGCCGAGGGCGCCGAGGTATTCGATCCGCATTCGGCCGCCGCGGCGGCACGCGTGGTGCGAGAGGCTTGCGAACGTATCGTTGCCTTGCTGGACGAAGCTGGCCTCGATGCACCGACGTTGCCCGAGGTGGGCGAGCAGCTGCAGCTCGATCGCGACACCATGACGCGTGCCCTGCGCGAGCTTTCGCTCAACCGCTCGATCGTGAAGGTCGAGCGCGACGTTGCCCTGTCCGCTGCCGCCGAGGCCCATGCGCGCGAACTCGTTGCCGCCGCCATTGAGGCGGCCGGCGGCGCTGCCACCACGAGCGTGCTGCGCGAGGCCCTGGGCGTGTCGCGCAAACGCGCCATCAGCATCTTGGAGCACCTGGATGCCGTGCGCTTTACGGTGCTCGACAAGAATGCCGGCGGCCTGAGGTCCCTGCGCTAAGCCGGTCACTCGCTCCCGCCTCCTCAGTTGCGGTGGAATAGTTCTTATTTGGAGGCTTTGGCAGCAAATACAGGAACTATTCCACCGCAACTTCTTGTTCGTCTTTTTGGGATGGAGCCGTTTCGGTTTGGTAAAATACCGCCGCACTTGGGAACGGATGGGCTCCGGTGGGCTCCGCGGTCCTCAAAACCGTTGCGAGGCGTGCAAAACGTCTTGGATGTGTTCGATTCACATACGTTCCCGCCATACGCTACCAGCGCTTTTGTGCTCGCGGTCTTGCTGCGTGCCGCAAAGGCGCTGTTTTGTTTTTGCACGAGTTTTTCGTAGCGCTGCTATTTCGGTGGCTGTATTTAGCTTCGTGCACCGGGTTTCGAGCATGCCGATGGAGGTGTTTTGCCGTATGACTACCGTAAGACGTGCCGATCTTTCTTGTGTCGTCCAAGCGGGTGGGCTGTCCTCGCGCATGGGCTGTGATAAGGCGCGCATGGCGTTTTGCGGCGAGCCGCTCATCGAGCGCGTGCTGGGTCGGTTGGCGCCAGTTGCCGGTGAGTTGGTCGTGACGACGTCGCGTCCCAGCGAGCTTGCCTACCTTGAGGAGCGCACGTTTGGCGGCCTTGTGCCACGTGTGGTGGCCGACCTTGAAGGGTCGGCGGGTGCCATGCGCGGCATCGCGAGCTCGTTGGACGCGGCCCGATTGCCGCTCGTGGCGATCGTCGCCTGCGATATGCCGTTTGTCTCTTCGGAGCTAATCGGTGCCCTTGCTGGCTGTGTTGAGGCCGAGGCGCTCGACGTGTGCGTGCCGCGCGAGGAGCGGGGGATTGAGCCGCTTTGCGCCGTCTGGCGCCGTGACGCGTGTGCGCCGGTTGCCCAAGAGCTGCTCGCCTGCGACCGCCAGCGTATTCGCTGCCTGATCAATCGCGTTCAGGCTGGTTATATGGATGAGCCGCAGATCGTTAAGGCCGCGGGCTCGACGCTCTGCTTCGAAAACGTCAATACGCCCGAGGAGTTTGCGGCGGCCGAGTTACTCGCCTAGACGATTGGAGTTGCCATGTCTCACGATATTTGTCCCGACACGGGAGAACCTTGCACTTGCGATGGGTCCGAACCCTGTACCTGCGTTTGCAGTGGCTGTGGACATACTGC
>USBA01000075.1 GCA_900552735.1 uncultured Collinsella sp.
TTTACCTTCAACTCGCTGCAGAGCGCGCTGGCGAGTGCGGAGCGCGTGTTCGACCTGCTCGATGAGCCCGAGATGGAGGCTGATCCGCAGCCGGGCGAGGCCGCCAAGCTACCGGGTCGCGTGGAGGGCCGCGTCGCCTTTGAGCATGTGCGCTTTGGCTACACGCCCGAAAAGCCGCTTATGCGCGACGTGTCGTTCACCGCCGAGCCGGGCCAGAAGATCGCCGTGGTGGGAACCACGGGCGCGGGCAAGACCACGCTCATCAACCTGCTCATGCGCTTTTACGAGATCGACGGCGGCCGCATTACGCTCGACGGCGTAGATACGAGCCGCATGGATCGTGGCGAGCTGCGCCAGCAGTTTGGCATGGTGTTGCAGGACGCCTGGCTGTTCGACGGAACGATTGCCGAAAACATCGCATATGGCTGCCCTGAGGCAACGCGCGAGGAGGTCGTGGCCGCCGCACGCGCCGCGCAGGTCGACTTCTTTGTGCGCACCATGCCGCAGGGCTATGACACGCGCGTGGCCAACGATGCCGAGAGCATTAGCCAGGGTCAGCGCCAGCTGCTGACCATCGCACGCGTGCTGCTCAACAACCCGGCGATTCTCATCCTGGACGAGGCGACGTCGAGCGTGGATACGCGTACCGAGCTTGCCATCGGCCGTGCCATGGACGCGCTTATGCGCGGGCGCACGAGCTTTGTGATCGCGCATCGCCTGTCGACGATCGTGGATGCCGATCTGATTCTGGTCATGGACCACGGCAACATTATCGAGCAGGGCACGCATAAGGAGCTGTTGGCTGCCGAAGGAGCCTACGCTGACCTCTATCTGAGTCAGTTCGCATAATGTGACAAAGGGACAGTCCCACATGTCACATCACAAATAAGGCGCGCCGGGGATGAATTCCCTGGCGCGCCTTTGCGCTGGCGTCAATGTTGTCGGTGACCGTCCGCTTCTAGCGTTCGTCCACGAGCTTGGCGACGAGGGCTTTGAGCTCGGCCACCTCTCGCTCGAGTTCCTTGACGCGGCGGGCGTTCTCGGTGATGCCCTGACGGTTGAGCGCGGACTGCTCGGCGGCGGCGTCGGGCATGTACTCGCGGTGCTGTTTGGCGTCGAAGCTCTCCTCGAACACGCGGCAGCCGTTGCGCTTGATGATGCGTCCCGGCACGCCAACGACGGTACAGTTGTCGGGCACGTCCTTGACGACAACCGAGTTACCGCCGATTTTGACGTTGTCGCCGATGCGAATGTTGCCGAGCACCTTGGCGCCCGTGCCCACCGTGACGTTGTCGCCCAGGGTGGGGTGGCGTTTGCCGGTCTCGTTGCCGGTGCCGCCGAGTGTGACGCCCTGGTAGAGCACGCAGTTGTCACCCACGATGGTGGTCTCGCCGATGACGACGCCCATGGCATGGTCGATAAAGAAGTGCTTGCCGATCTGTGCGGCGGGATGAATCTCGACGCCGGTGATGTGGCGGGTGATTTGCGAGAGCACGCGGGCGAGCGAGCGATGACCGTGCTCCCAGAGCCAGTGCTCGGGCACATGGTTCCACTTGGCGTGCAGGCCAGGATAGGAAAGGAAGATGACCAGACCGTTTTGCGCGGCGGGGTCTTGCGCCTGGACGGTCTTGATGTCCTCGCGAATGGTATTGATAAAGCTCACCGGCCGCCCTCCCTTAGCGCCATGGCAATGCGATTCAATAAAGTATAGCGATTCGCTAGGGATTAGGAAGAACAATCTTGCTGAGCATCGCGTGACAAGTGTCAGTTATGCAAACTTGCTGGTAATGGAGTCATGCTTTTGTGGGGTTGCGCACGAGGGGGCGCCGCAACCGTATACTGGTCAACTTGGACGTGTCCGCGCCCACAACTGAGAGGTTTTACTTCATGGGTTTCATTAATTTTATCGCTGAGCTGCTCAAAGACCCACGCACCGCGATCGCCAGCTGGATCGCCGCCGGCCCGCTTATGGCCTACGGCTGCGTTTTCCTGATCATCTTTATCGAGACGGGTGTGGTGTTCTTCCCGTTCCTTCCCGGCGATTCGCTGCTGTTTGCCTCGGGCTTCTTTGCCCACAACGGCGGCTTTAACATCGTGGCGCTTCTGGCCACCGCATGGGCCGCAGCCATCCTGGGCGATCAGTGCAACTTTATGATCGGCCACTTCTTTGGCCGCAAGATCATCGCCTCGGGCAAGGTAAAGGCCATGACGCCCGAGCGCATCAAAAAGTCCGAGGACTTCTTGGATAAGTGGGGCCACCTGGCCATCTTCCTGGGCCGCTTCTTTCCGTTTATCCGCACCTTTGTGCCCTTTATCGCCGGCATGGGCGGCATGCACTGGCGCAACTTCGTTGTCTTTAACGTGCTGGGCGGCATTACCTGGTCGACGGTCTTTACGCTGCTGGGCTACTTCTTTGGCGGCATTCCCTTTGTGCAGGAGCACTTTGAGCTGCTGATTATCGGCATTGTCGCCGTGTCGATCATCCCGACCGTGGTCGGCTTGGTTAAGGCTAAGCTGGGCAAAAAGAACGCATAGCTCGAGCCAGCGCACAAATCGTGTCGTTGAGGCCCGTCACCGTTTACGGTGGCGGGCCTCTTTAGTTTCGGTCAAATGAAAATACTTTAGTTAGTTAAAGAAAAACGTTTTATCCGACGCGCGTGCGGAGTACAATCTCGTGCATGCGAATCGACGTGCCATCGGCTTTGATGCCGTTCGCGTGTCCCGTCCGGCTCTACGCTCCGGGCGTGCGACGTTGCGACGCGGTCGGCCTCGGTCCTTGCGTGCGAGTTCGCGAGTATGCAGCTGTGTATGTAAGGAGCGACATATGACTGTCGAGAAGAAGGATATCGATTGGGGTAGCCTCGGCTTTGGCTACATGAAGACCGATTACAGCTACGAGGCTCATTGGAAGGATGGCGAGTGGGACGAGGGCGGCCTGACCACCGACCACACCCTGCATGTCTCCGAGTGCGGTGGCATCTTCCATTACTGCCAGGAGGTCTTTGAGGGCCTGAAGGCCTACACCGCCGAGGACGGCAGCATCGTCTGCTTCCGTCCCGACATGAACGCCGAGCGCATGTATAACTCTGCCCAGCGCCTCGAGATGCCCCCGTTCCCCAAGGATAAGTTTGTTGAGGCCGTCAAGCAGGTCGTTTCTGCCAACGCCGCTTGGGTTCCGCCCTTCGGTTCCGGAGCGACCCTGTACGTGCGTCCGTTTATGATCGGCTCCGGTGACGTGATCGGCGTGGCTCCCGCTCCTGAGTACACGTTCCGCATTCTCGTGACCCCGGTCGGTCCGTACTTTAAGGGCGGCCTCAAGCCCGTCAAGCTGCGCGTTTCCGAGTACGACCGCGCCGCACCGCACGGCACCGGCAATATCAAGGCCGGCCTGAACTACGCCATGTCCCTCAAGCCCACGATGGAGGCCCATCGCGAGGGTTATGCCGAGAACCTGTATCTCGACTCCGAGTCCCGCACCTATGTCGAGGAGACCGGTGGCGCCAACGTCCTGTTCGTGAAGGAGGACGGCACGCTCGTCGTTCCGCAGTCGCACACCGACTCCATCCTGCCTTCCATCACCCGTCGTTCGCTCGTTCAGGTTGCTCAGGACCTGGGCATGACCGTCGATCAGCGCCCCGTCGAGTGGGCCGAGGTCAAGGCCGGCACCTTTGTGGAGTGCGGCCTGTGCGGCACCGCTGCCGTCATCTCCCCGGTGGGCGAGATCGACAACATGGTTTACGGCGCCGACGAGACCGTGACCTTCCCGGCTGGCTACACCGAGATCGGCCCTGTGATGAAGAAGCTCCGCGAGACCCTGACCGGTATCCAGTCCGGTGCTGTCGAGGATAAGCACAACTGGGTTTACACCGTCGCGTAAGCTGCCATAGCTGTTCGGCCCGAGGGCAACCTTCCTTTCCGGCGCGTCCTCGGACATGAAAGAACCTCCGCTGCGCACTTCGTGCGGCGGAGGTTCTTTCGTCCTGCGGAGTGCGCCGGAAAGGAAGGTTGCCCTCGGGCCTGCGTTACCTCGGCGCTGCCGTTACGGGCAATATAGATCTGAATTAAAGATGGCGAGCGGCCTTTTAGGCCGCGCTTTTGTTTTGGGTCGCGCCATGTGGGGGTGGTGGCGACGTGCATTTTTGCGAGTTTTCTGCAATCGAAGGGCCCTGCATACCGACCTCGGGCAAAAAATCGGGATTTCTCGATGTTTTCTACGAATGATGGGCGGGGTTATGGGCTGGCAGCGTTTGATTTGCAGGGATATTCGCGGTCTTTGGCATTTATCGTGGCGCCCGAAGCCCTTGGTTATGTTGAATACTCCTGAAAATGCACGGCGCTCAGAGGGGGACCTTCGCGAAAAAGGAAACCGCCCCGTCGAAGTATGCATTCGACGGGGCGGTTTATACATTTGGCCGATTAAGGATGCGCTGCCAAACTACTAGAACTTGACGGTCGGGGCCTGGCGGGCTGCTTCGGCGGCCTCGAAGCCCTGGCGCTCCTTAAACTGGAAGATGCCGGCAAAGATAACAGCCGGGAACGTCTGAATGGCGTTGTTGTAGCTGAGCACGCAGTCGTTGTAGCTCTGGCGCGCGTAGCTCACCTTGTTCTCGGTGTCCTCGAGTGTGGACTGGAGCTGTGTAAAGTTGGTGTTCGCCTTAAGGTCGGGGTAGGCCTCGGCGACGGCAAAGAGCTGGCGCAGCGCACCGGTCAGCACGTTGTCCGCTTCCATCTTGGCCTCGGGGGTGGTGGCGCTCACGGCGGCGTTGCGTGCGTTGACTACGGCGGCGAGCGTGTCCTGCTCGTGCTTGGCGTAGCCCTTGACGGTCTCGACCAGGTTAGGGATCAGGTCGTTGCGGCGCTGCAGCTGCGTGTCGATGTTCTGCCAAGCGTTATCGATGCGATTGCGCTTGGTGACCATGTTGTTGTAGATGCCGGCGATGGCACAGGCAATCACAACGAGAACAACGATACCGATGATGACGGGAAGCATGATGTCTCCGTTTCGAATGGCAGCGGCGTCTTGCGCCGGCCGTTGTTGGTATAACACATCTAGTATACCCGCAACCTTTGGCGGTGCCGAACTTTCCGGTAAGCGTTATGTTTCAACCGGGAAGGAGGCACCAATATGGAACGGGTGGTACAGGTGTAAGATATGCGACAAATTAAGGAATGCTGTCTACGCCTTGAGGATGGCGATACGGATGGACCTTCGCATCAAGAAAACCTATCGTGCCCTGTTCGATGCCTTTACCGAGCTATTGGAAGAGCATCGGTTTGAGGATTTGACGGTTGCTATGCTTTGCGACCGGGCCCTGATTCGCCGCACGACGTTCTATAAGCATTTTCGCGATAAAAACGATTACTTTGCCTTCTATATCGATGAGCTTATGACGGGTTTACCGCAAAACCGGACCGATGCAACGGACGCGGAGCCGCTTGATGACGTACAGGCGCTTCGCCATGAGGTCTTTGACGATGCCATGAATATGATTCTGGCGCATGAGCAGCTCATGGATAACCTTTTGGCGAGCAGCATGTCGGGCATGCTGACCGGCATGATTTGCGACCGCATTGCGCGTTCCATCCGCGAGCGTGTGATGAGCTCGCTTGCCGAAGATGCCCTGGCGCCCGTTTCGCTCGAGACGACATCGGAGTTTATCGCCGGTGGCATTATTCGACTGTTCACAAATTGGTGGGAGTCGGGTCACGATCTTGAGCGTCGACCTGAGATAGCCGACGTGGTCGATGCACTGTTTGAGCGGACCATGACACCGGTGCATCACTAGAAGTGGCGGAGAGAGGGGGATTCGAACCCCCGGAACGCTCTCGCGCTCAACGGTTTTCAAGACCGCCGCATTCAACCGCTCTGCCATCTCTCCGTGAGTCGTAATGATAGCATCGTTTTGAATTTGCAACAGGGAAGGCGAACGATGACGACCACCGAAATCGACGAGAAGTTCATGCGCGAGGCGCTGGCGGAGGCGCGCGCCGCCGCTGCGGTGGGCGAGGTACCGATTGGTGCCGTGGTAGTGCGCGCGGGCGAGATTGTCGCGAGGGCGCATAATCGCCGCGAGCTCGACCAGGATCCTTCGGCTCATGCCGAATTTTTGGCCCTGTGTGCCACTGCTCAGGCGCTTGGGCGCTGGCGCCTTTTCGATTGCACGGTCTACGTGACGCTCGAACCCTGCTGTATGTGCGCGGGGCTTATGGTTAACGCGCGCGTGGGGCGTTGCGTGTATGGCGCGACCGATGTCAAGGCGGGTGCGCTGGGCTCGCTATACGACCTCAATGCCGATTCGCGCCTGAACCATCGGTTTAATGTAACCGCCGGCGTGCTGGCAGACGAGTGCCGCGAGGTGCTGAGCGGCTATTTTGCTGGATTGCGCAGTGTCGACGGCGTCGGTTGCGATTGTGGTATGAACCTTGAGGCACATGCGGCCCACGCCGAGGCGCTCGCGGGTGTTGGGGATCTCGCCGACGAGACGCTCAACTATGGCCCCGTGCAGCGGCGGCCCCGCCGTGTGCTGTTGGCGATCGATTCCTTTAAGGGCAGCGTTTCGAGCGCGCAGGCAGAGAAGGCCGTTGCCGAAGGCGTGCGCCGTGTGTGGCCTGATGCCGAACTGAGCGCATTGCCGCTGGCAGACGGTGGCGAGGGAACGCTCGACGCCATCGCCGCGCGCGGTGGCGAGCTCTCGACCTGTGAGGTTGCAGGCCCCTTGGGCGATCGCGTGTCTGCCCGGATGCTGGTGGACGACGAGCACGACTCGGCTGTAATTGAGATGGCCGAGGCGGCGGGTATTGGGTATTCGCCCTGTACGGAATCGGCGGCGCTTGCAGCTTCGACCTATGGCGTGGGCGAGCTCATACTTCGCGCAGTCCGTGCGGGAGCAAAGACTATCTATATTGGTCTGGGCGGCAGTGCCACCAACGACGGTGGCGCTGGCATGCTGCAGGCGCTGGGCGCCCACCTTGTCGATGAGCGCGGCTGCAATATCGCCCCCGGTCTCGCGGGCCTTGAACACGTGGCGAGTATCGATTTGACACCAGCGCTTCGGGCGTTGAATGGCGCGCGTGCCATCGTGCTTTCCGATGTCGAGAATCCGCTCGTGGGACGCCGAGGCGCACTGGCGGTGTTCGGTGGGCAGAAGGGTCTGCCGACGGGTGATGCCGAGGTGCTGCGCAGGTACGACAGCTGGATGGTCGGCTACGGTCGCCTGCTTGATGCGGCGATTTTCGAGGCGCGAGCCCAGGGGCTGCTGCGTGCGCCCGAGGGCGCACGGACATTTGGCTCGGTGCTCGGCGTGCCCGGTGCCGGTGCCGCAGGCGGCCTGGGCGCCGCACTGCTGGCGCTCGGTGCGGAGCTACGCTCGGGCGTGGAGACGGTGCTCGATCTGATTGGGTTTGACGAGTGCGTGCGCGATGTCGACCTGGTCATAACGGGCGAGGGCAATATGGATGAGCAGTCCGCCGCCGGCAAGGCGCCGGTGGGCGTGGCCCGCCGTGCCAAGCGCTATGGCAAGCCGGTGGTCGCCGCCGTGGGCGGTCGTGCCGTCAACCTGGATGCGGTGTACGAGCAGGGTATTGACTTGGTTTTGCCGATTTGCCGCAAGCCCATGGGCCTGGAACAGGCACTCGATCCGCAAGAAGCCACAACCAACCTCATCTGCGCCGGCGAGTCAGCCGCACAAGCCTATGACCTCGCTCGCCTCTAAGGCCTATCTCCCTATAAGTTGCGGTGGAATACGGAGTGTTTTTGCCTTTAAGGGGCCAATTCAGTCCGTATTCCACCGCAACTTCGAGAATAGCCATTCGAGGTTGGCTGCCTTGGGTCTTGGGTCGGACCGTTTGCCACGAAATGCGGCCATCTACTACGTTAAACCGGCCACCCTCGACCATCCCGGAATTTGCAAAAACAAAACCGCAGGTAGAAAGCTTGCCGATTTTAGAAAAAGTCGGCTATGGTCGACCCCTGTGACCAAAACGTAGTAGATAGGCCCTTTTCGTGGCACAGCACCAGATCAGTCTATTTAGGACGGGGCTTCCTTGACTACTTTCGCCACCCTGATGCCCCACCAGTCAAAAAGTAGTCAAAAAAGCCCCGTCCCAAATTAGCTACCTTGCCCTGTTGGGCGGGAGCAGGTAAGATATACCGAGCGCCTAGCGCGTTCGATGGGTTCGGATGACGACATGTTCCGAATCTGGTCAGGTCCGGAAGGAAGCAGCCATAAGGAGCCTCTGTCGGGCATCCGAATCCATCGAGCGCACGGGCGCTTTTTTGGTGCCGCGACATGGCCCGGCCGGCGGCGAGGTGTTTGGTGTCTCGCTGGTCCTCGGCTTTGCCTGCGGGATCGCTCGACTACCAAATATCGTGCCGCCGGCCGGGCCAAATCGTCCAAAAATCACCCGTAAAGGCGCATTTATCTGAATAATTTAATCCCGTGCTTTGTGCTGCTTGCTGGCGTTGCCGGAAGCGCGGTGGCCACGTGGTTCATGAGACGGCGGTGCTGTCTCCTTTTTTGCAAGTAAAGAGGTCCGTTTGCGAACGAGCTTCGACTACTGAAGATGCGATGTTCGCACTAACGACATAGCGTAATTACGGCATTGTTGGTTTACGCACAAATTGAAGAAATCTAAAAGATGCGTCGATTTCACTTCGCCCGCAGCGTTACGGCGCGAGAACGTCCAATGGAACAACTTGGACGCCGCGGTCGGTAACATAGGCTTGTGAGCCAAATCCAATAATCGCTACTTTAGAAACCGGCGGGGTGTTTCCAGCAGC
>USBA01000076.1 GCA_900552735.1 uncultured Collinsella sp.
AAGCTCAACCGCACGCCCTCGTGGCCCATCACCAGGCGCGCCCCATCGCCCACGCGAGCGAGACGCTCGGAAACAAAAGCGGCGATATCCTGCTCGAGTGCCGCGTCACTCATAGTCGAGATCACAACGCCACCGCGCTCGTCGATTGCCAGCGCCGATGCTCCGGCTGCGGACAATGCCTCAATCAGAATCTGCAGCTTGGCATCGCTATCCATGGTTCGTCCCGTCTCCAGCCGCGGCCCCATCTGAGACCCGGCATCTCAAGTGTTTCAAAATTGAACGATAATGTTCACCAAACACTATAGGGCAGAAGTCGCCGTCCTGCGAGTATATGAATTGCCCCGCATCGCCATCCTGGCGGGGCGATAAGAGCTCTTCGGGACCTATCAACCTGCGGACAAGCCATACCCGCAAGAGCTCCTATCGCTCCACCGCGGACATGCGCTCGCCAGCACGCAGCACGCAAATCAGCTACTTCTCTACCAGATTCCCAGCACGTGCTGCATTCCCAAACTCATGCACGCAATGCCAATCCAGCAGCAAAAGCCCAATGCGATGGGCTTACCGCCCTTTTTGACCAGCTCGACGATATCGGTATTAAAGCCAATAGCCGCCATGGCCATCACGATAAAGAACTTCGACAGCTCTTTGATGGGTGCCGTAATGGATGCAGGAAGCTGAAACACCGTGGTGATCACGCTCGCCAGCACAAAGAACAGCACGAACATGGGAAATGCGCGTTTAAGCGAGAACGTGCTTTTGGCGTCGCCGCCGGCCTTGCGCGCCAGATGCATCTGCCAGCATGCGAGAGCCAACGTAATGGGAATAATGGCCAGCGTCCTGGTGAGCTTAACCACTGTGGCGCTTTCGAGCACATTGGCGCCGGGATGCATGCTATCCCAGGCGCTCGCCGCAGCCGTTACCGACGAGGTGTCGTTGATGGCGGTGCCGGCAAACAGGCCAAAGCCCTCGTTGGTCAGCCCGAGCATGCCGCCGAGCGTCGGAAACACGAGCGCCGCGATAACGTTAAACAGGAAGATGACCGAAATGGCTTGGGCAATCTCGCGATCGTCGGCATCGATGACGGGCGCGGTCGCAGCGATGGCCGAACCGCCGCAAATCGACGAGCCCACACCCACAAGCGTCGCAATCTTGCCCGGCACGTTCATAACGCGGCAGAGCACGAAGGCGATGACAAGCGAGGTCGAGATCGTCGCCACGATAATCGGCAGCGACTGGGCGCCCTTGGACAGAATCTGGGAGAGGTTCATGCCAAAGCCAAGCAGGATAACCGCGTACTGCAAGACTTTTTTAGACGTATACGTGACACCGGCGGCGAGCTGTTCGCGGCGATTCTTGGGAAAGACAAGCGCCAGAACCATGCCAAGGAGAATGGCAAATACCGGACCGCCGACCACCTCAATCTGTTTGCCGAGCAACGTCGCGGGGATGGCGATGATCAGGCAGAACAAGACGCCCTTCCAGCGCTCGCGTACGATATTTGCCAGTTGCATATGGGATTCCTTCTTTCTATTTCACGTTTGCGACGGCTTATGATACGGCAATATTGAGCACAGCCTTGTGCAAACAAAGACTAGGACGCCGCAATAGTTCTCAGGCAACAGCCGAATTACCCACCGCGGAGAGCTGATTCGCGGCATAATTAACAGCTGATATATGAGTGTGATAGAACGGTTGTGAGGCACTATGGAAGAATCGATGCACGTCGGCGAGCAGGAAACGAGCCTACAGGACCAGTCCTACCACACCATTCGACGCAAAATCGTCTACCTGGACTACAAGCCGGGCGAAAAACTAGGCGTCAAGCAGCTTTGCGACGACCTGGATATGGGGCGTACCCCTGTGCGCGAGGCACTGGTGCGTCTGGCGCAAGAGGGCCTGGTGCGCACCGTGCCCCAAAGCGGCACCTATGTCTCGCCCATCAACCTCACCTTTGCCGAGAGCGCCTGCTACATTCGCGAACACCTGGAAAAACAGGTGATTGTGGAGTGCTGCGCCCGTGCCACCTCGGCAGGTATCGAGCAGCTCGACCGAGCCATCGCGCTGCAGGAAAAGGCCATGGCCGAAGAGGATCGCATCGGATTCTTTTTAAGCGACAACCTCATGCACCGCATGATCTTTAGCATCGCGTGCCGCAGCACCGTGTGGTCGTGGCTCGAGGCGACCAATGCCGACCTGGAGCGCTTCCGCTGGCTGCGCGCCGCCACGCAGAGGCTCGACAATCAGGAGATTGTTAACGAGCACAAGCAAATCCGCCGCGCCATCGCCGGCCGCGACCCCATCGAGGCGAGCTTTTTGGTCAGCAAGCACCTGCATATGATGTTCCGCAACCAGACCGAGGTCCTGGACCAATATCCCAAGTACTTCGAGACCAGCAAGCTCCGCTAACCTGCCAAAAAGGGACAGGTTTATTTCGGCAGGTTTTACCTGGTCAAATGAAACAAGGCCCGACTCCGCCACAACGGAGCCGGGCCTTGGTCGCCAGAACGGCGGAACAACAATTACTCCACGGTCACGCTCTTGGCCAGGTTGCGAGGCTGGTCGACGTCGCAACCGCGCAGGATGGCCACCTCGCGGGCGAGCAGCTGCAGCGGAACGCTCGCCGTGATGGGGCTGAACACGTCGCGGACGGCCGGCACGCGAATGATGCAGTCGGCAATCTTGTTGATTTCCTCGTCGCCCTCGGTAGCAACGACGATGACCTTGGCGCCGCGAGCCTTGCACTCCATGAGGTTCGACACCGTCTTATCGTACGTTGCGCTCTTGGTTGCCACCGCGATGACAGGGAAACCCGGATCGATCAGCGCGATGGGGCCGTGCTTCATCTCACCGGCGGCATATGCCTCGGCATGCAGGTAGCTGACCTCCTTGAGCTTAAGCGCGCCCTCATAAGAAATGGCTGCGCCCATGCCGCGACCCACGAACAGCGCGGACTGCGCGTCCTTGCACACAAGCGCGGCCTCGTGCACGGCCTCGGTCTGCGTATCCAGGATCCAATGGATCTGCTCGGCCGTATCGGAAAGCTCGCGGAACAGCATGCGCGTCTGCTTGGTGGTCAAGCGGTACTTGACCTGCGCTAGCAGCAAGGCCAAAAGCGTGAGGCTCACGACCTGACCGATGAAGCTCTTAGTCGAGGCGACTGCAATCTCCTTGTTGGCCTTGGTGTAGATGACGCCGTCGCTTTCGCGCGCCACCGGGCTGCCCACCACGTTGGTGATGCCAAAGACCTTGGCGCCCTTGATGCGCGCATCGCGAATGGCGGCAAGGGTGTCGGCCGTCTCGCCCGATTGGGACACGGCCACGACGAGCGTCGTCGGCGTGATGATGGGGTTGCGGTAGCGGAACTCGCTAGCCGCCTCAACCTCGGTAGGAATACGAGCCCAGCCCTCAATAAGGTTCTTGGCGATGAGTCCGGCGTGGTAGCTGGTGCCGCAGGCAATCACATATACGCGGTCGATATCGTTGAGTTCCTCGAGCGAAAGGCCCAGCTCGTCGATATCGAGCTCACCGGCAGGGGTCATGCGGCCCACCAGCGTGTCGCGCACCACGCGCGGCTGCTCGTGAATCTCCTTGAGCATAAAGTCGGGATAACCGCCCTTTTCGGCCATGTCCAGGTCCCAGTCGATATGGGTGATTTTGGGCTCGATAACGTTGCCAGCCTCGTCGGTATACTCGACGCCCGCGGGCGTGAGCTTGGCAAACTGACCGTCTTCGAGCACCACAACATCGCGGGTGGCATCGATAAGCGCGATCACATCGGAGGCAACGTAGGAGCCGGTCTCGCCCACGCCGACCACAATCGGGGAGTCCTTGCGGGCAACAGCGATCACGCCAGGTTCGTCGGCGCACACGGCGGCCAGGCCATAGGCGCCCACCACGTGGGTGCAGGCCTCGCGCACGGAAGCCATCAGGTCGCGCGTCTCGGCATAGGCCTCTTCGATCAAGTGCGCGAAAACTTCGGTATCGGTCTCGCTCTTAAAGTGATGGCCGCGGCCCTCCAGCTCTTCGCGCAGCTCGGCGAAGTTCTCGATGATGCCGTTGTGGACGATGGCGATGCGACCATCGCAGCTGGTGTGGGGATGGGCGTTGACAACGGAAGGCTTGCCGTGAGTGGCCCAGCGGGTATGGCCGATACCGCAGGTAGCGTCGCTGTCGATATTGGAAAGCTCGCTCTCCAGGCCCGCAACCTTACCCACGCGGCGGATGACGTCGAGGTGAGCCGCGGCGCCCTCGCCCACCTCGAGCGCGACGCCCGAGGAGTCATAACCGCGATATTCCATACGCTTAAGGCCCGTGACCAGAATGTTCTTTGCAATATCAGAGCCGGTGTAGCCGACAATTCCGCACATAGGATAAATCCCTTCGCTCGCGTGACTGCAAAACGCCCACGCACGACGGGCGCTGAGACGTATAACGTCCGAGTATTGTACTCACACAAACGCAAGCTGATATACCAGAAGTGGTACCTCAACTTGGATACCACCCGATACACATACCCCGCCGCCACGAAGGGGACCTTTGTGGCGGTTTGCGCACCCCTAGAGTCGCAGGCGGCGTTCGAGCCGATTGCCCAGAGCCGTGAGCGCCATGACAATGACGTAGTAGACCACGGCCACCACTAAAAACGGTTCAAAGGCTCGGTAGGTGAGCGCCTGCACGCTCTGGGCGGCGCGCATCATATCCATCAGGCCGATGGTTGCCACCAGCGAGGAGCTCTTGAGGACCGTGATCACTTCGTTGACCAGGGCGGGGGCAATCGAGCGCATCGCCTGCGGAACGACGATCTTGCGCATCATGGGAACATATCGAAGCCCGATGGCCCGAGCGGCATCGTACTGCCCCCGGTCAACGCCCTCGATACCGCCGCGCACTGTCTCGGACACCGTCGCCGAGCCGTTGAGCCCCAGCGTAATGGCGCCGGCGGCAAACATTGAGATTTTAAAGCCCGTGAGCTGCGGCGTCGCAAAGTACGCCAAAAAGAGCAACACGATGAGCGGCACACCGCGAAAAATAGAGGTGTAGAAGTTGAGCACCGCGCGCAACGGGCGACAGGGCAAAACCTTGAGCACGGCGATGAGAAAGCCCAGGGCAAGTGCTATGACCAGCGCGGCGGCCGTCACCTGACAAGTCACGACCAGGCCGCTCATAAACATCGGTATATATGGTTCTAGCAGTTCAAACTTCATCAGCATGCCCTTGGCGCGCGCCGTATCGACTCGCTATTTTCCGGCAACCGTCGACGTGCCGGAAGCGGAATAGTCACCGTTCCACATAAAGTCGGCGCCCACATACTGCTTGATGCAGTCATCGATGGTGCCGTCCTCAAGCATCTCGCCGATGCACTCGTCAAGCGCCGCGACAAAGCCGGCGCCCTTCTTGGCCATCAGGCGGTACACGCCCACGTGGTCGCTCGTCTCGGAGCGATCGAGCAGGCCCAGCACCAGGCCCTCGTTCGCATCGCGCATGGACTGGCCCTCGGCGCCATCGCACAGATAGGCGTCGATGCGCCCGGCAAGCACCTCTTGCAGGCACTGATCTCCGCCGTCGTACGTGTGAATATCGGCATCGGGCATGACCTTGGCGATGAACTTGTTCTGCACGGTGCCGGTGGTGCAGGCGATAGACTTGCCAGCGAGGTCCTCAACGCGCTTGACGGGATCGCCGCCGAGCGTGAGAACGCCCACGAGCGGCTGATAGTAGCCGCGTGTGAAGTCGTAGGTCTGCTCGCGCTCTTCGTTGGAGCTCATCGCCATGGTAAAGGCCTCGTCATCGCTCTGCACCGATGCAAGCGTGGCGGCAAAGTCCTGCGGCTCAAAGTCGTAAGAAAAGCCCAAGCGCGAGGCCATCTCGTCGGCAATGGCGATATCCAGGCCGACAACCTTCTGTTTGCCGTCCGACTGCGTCTCCAGATAGCGATAGGGCGCAAAGGCATCGTCGCCCACAAAGGTGAGCTTGGCGCCCTTGATATCGTCGACCGCAACCGCGGCAGAACCGGCGGCAGAGCCCTTGTCAGCGCCACTGCCAGCGCAACCGCTCACCGCAACCATTGCGGTACCGGCCAGCAAACCCAGAAAATCACGACGAGAAACAGAGCGAGCCATACCAAAGCCTTTCAATCTACGATCAAAACGGCTTCCATTGTAGACACTCCACCGTTTAACGCGCAGCCCAGCCGCGCCAAAACCACCACAAAGGGGGACAGGCACCTTTGTGTGGTCTGGACTCCGGTGTTTGCCCAGATAAAACCTGCCAAAATAAACCTGCCCCCAATTGGTAGGTTTTGACACCCTGGGAACAGGCGATGCTACAATCTGACTCGTACTTGAAACGCATCAAAGGGGCCGCTATGGCAAAGGTAAAAATCAGCGACGTCGCGCGCGAGGCAGGAGTCTCGCTGGGCACGGTATCCAACGCGCTCAACCACCCCGAAAAGCTGCGCCCCGAGACCCTCAAGCTCATCAACGAGACCATCAATCGCCTTGGCTACCTGCCCAATCAAAGCGCCCGTCAGCTCGCGGGCGGCGCCACCAAGTCCTTTGGCCTGGTCCTCCCCCGTCTCGACCATGGCTTCTCGCTCCAAATTGCCAGCGGCGCCCATAACGAGGCCCGCAAGCACGGCTATGACCTGCTCATCGCCAACGCCGATAACGACGACATCCTCGAGGACCACTACCTGCGCTATTTTATGGGCACGCAGATGTCCGGCGTCATGGTTCAGCCTATGGCGTCCCCCGATTGGCACCCCGCAATGACCAAGATGCCCGTGCCGATCGTCCATCTGGACATCCACTGCTCCGAACCCGGTTACTACGTGGCCGCCGACAACGAGGCGCAAGGGCGCATTATCGCCGAGCTCGCCATCACCCGCGGCGCGCGCCATATCACCGTTGTGGGCAGAGCGGCATTTATGCAGCTCACCCTGCGCGTACTTGGCATTCATAAGGCCCTCGTCCTGCATCCCGATATCAAAATTGAGGTCATTGACGCCGGAGAATGGAATACCGCTGCCGATGGTTACAGCATCGGCGCTCAGATTGCCGAGCGCTCTACCGGCGAGCGTCCCGATTTTGTCATCGGCCTTACCGATGTATTGGCCTCGGGCGTTATCTCGGCGTTGACCGACAAAGGCATCTCCGTCCCCGAACAGGTTCGCGTGGCCGGCTGCGACGGCAACCCGCTTGCATGGAGCGGGTCGGTCCCCCTCACCACGGTGGCACCCCCGGGCTACGAGATTGGCCGCAAGGGTGTCCAGCTGCTCATGGAGCAAATCGAGAACAAGGCGCCGGCAAAAACCAAGCACATCCGCATTGGTTCCGCAGCGAGAACCGTTACTGCGGTCACAGCCGCCGAGGACATCAACCGTCAGGAACTCGTGCGGCCGTTCCTCTTGGAGCGCGCCAGTACCCAGGCGAGCAGCCAAGCCGAAGCCACCGCCATCAACCTCGGCGCGTATCTATAGCACGTCGGCCAGTATGCCAAAACGCCGCTCAAGCAAAAGAGGCCCGACCATTGCCGGACCTCTTTTGCTTGAGCGCAAAGACGGCCAATTGCTCGTTTCAGCTCCGCAATTGTCTAGCGCACGGCCTTGACCGCCGCCGTCAGATCGAACAACGTATCGAGCACGGCCTCGCAGCCATCCACCACGTCCTGCGGCAGCGGCACGATATCGGGAACGGCAAAGACATGGCAGCCGGCCGTGATGCCCGAGACGCAGCCGTTGCGCGAATCCTCGACCACGGCACATTCCTCGGGAGCGAAGCCCGCGCGCTCGCAGGCAAGCAGGTACATCTCAGGGTTGGGCTTGCCGTGCACGACGTCCTCGCCACAGGTCACCGTTTCAAACTTGTCAAAGAGGCCGACCATCTTAAGGTTGCGCTCCGCCGTAACGTGGCGCGACGACGTCGCAAGGCCCACGTGATAGCCCGCAGCCAGCAGCTCGTCTAGACACTCGGCGGCGCCGGCCTTAAGCTCCAGTTCGGTCTTGACTATCTCGTCGCGAATCTCCTTGTGGCGGACATAGATCGCCTCGGCGGTTTCGCGACTACCGTAATGTTCATCAAGGATGTCCATGACATCGGGCAGCGTGCGGCCGATAAACTGATGGATCAGAGCATCATCAATCGCGATCCCCAGCTCGGCAGCGCCCGCCTTCCATGCCTTGATGCCTAAACGCTCGGTATCGACCAGCGTTCCGTCCATGTCAAAAATAACAGCCTTGATCATATCGGCCCCCTCACCGGATTGCATTACTGCCACTCTACCGCACTTTACAAACTTGTATATAACGTATATAGCATATTGCACTTTCGTTACATAAGCGGAAGTCTTATGACAGGCAGCTCGGTAGGATTATAGTTTTCGATCGAGTACTCAATGGTAAGGATCGTTTCATGCTTTCAGACACTACTGCACCTGCAGAGGAGCTTCAGAACAAACTCGCGACGCTCGAGCAGTTGCTTTTGGCATACGGACGCGTGGCTATCGGGTTTTCCGGTGGCGTCGACAGCAGCTTTTTGGCCGCCGTATGCGCCCGCATCATGCCTACCAACACCCTCCTCGTCCATCTCACCACGCCGCTCATCGGCACGCCCGAACAGGCCTCGTTTGAGCGGACCGTTGATGGACAAGC
>USBA01000077.1 GCA_900552735.1 uncultured Collinsella sp.
AATCCCGCCGGTCGTTTTGTTTGGTGTTGTTTTTTTTTTTTTGTCGCTTTTTTTTTTTTTTTATATTCCCCGCGGGCCCCTCTCCGGGATATGTAGCGAGTCGGAGTACCCTTGCTGTTACTCTGCTTTGCCCACAGAGTTGAGGTTGGTCATGCGGATCTTAACCAGCTCGGTGATCTCACGCATGCCCTCCTTGGCCGGCTTCTTGGGGTCGAAGCAGGCGGGGTTCTCGGCCATGTAGGCCATGAAGCCCTTGGTGTAGGCCTGACGCAGCTCGGTGGCGTAGTTAACCTTGCAGATGCCGTTCTTCACAGCCTCGGCAACCTGCTCATCGGGCACACCGGAGGTGCCGTGCAGGACCAGCGGCACGTCGACGGCGTCGCGGATGGCCTTGACCACGGACTGCTCGATGTGCGGATCGCTCGTGTACACACCGTGGCTGGTGCCAACGCCAATTGCGAGGGAGGTGCAGCCGGTACGCTCGACGAACTCCTTGGCCTCGGCCGGATCGGTGTAGGGGCTCTCGCCCTCAACCGCGGGACCGTCGTCCTCCTTGCCGCCAACCTTACCGAGCTCAGCCTCGACGGGCACGCCCATGGCGCGGCCAGCGTCGGCGACGGACTTGGTCAGAGCGATGTTGTCCTCGAAAGACTCGTGCGAACCGTCAATCATGACAGAGGTGTAGCCAGTGCGGAAAGCCTGCATGCAGCGGTCATAGCCATCGCCGTGATCGAGGTGCAGAGCGACGGGCACGGAAGCGCGCTCGGCGGCAGCCTTGACCATGCCGTAGAAGTAGTCCAGACCAGCGGTCTTGATGGTGCCCGGGGTGGTCTGCATGATGACGGGGGACTTGGTCTCCTCGGCGGCAGCCAGAACGGCCATAACAAACTCGAGGTTCTCGACGTTGAACGCGCCAACGGCGTAGTGGCCAGCCTGAGCGTCCTTGAGCATCTTTTCGGTGGTAACAAGTGCCATGAGCGTTTGCTCCTCTCCCTCGCCCGCATCTGGACATCGGGCGTAGTTGTTCACAAGGCGTTTTACCTTGCGTTTTGCTGCGCTCATTGTATGAAATTCAGCGTCTTTGCATGTGCGAGATATTGAGCCCATGCAGGTCAATACCGTCGTTTTTGAAAAGTAAACGGAAGGAATTGGGGCCGGGCGGGCGTGTTCGATATTGAATTTTGGGCGTTCAGCGTCTTTCTTTTATAGAAAAGATAAGTAATCGAAAGGCGTTTTCTTACTCAAAAAGAAAATGAACGAAAATAGAGTCAACACAATTCCTGCAAATTTGGCCGAGAATGGAGCAGCTATGGCCCACGCAACAACCCGAGCCTTCGCCGATGAGCGTCGTGCCGCCATCATGGAAATGCTTGAGCATAATGCCTCGGTGCAGGTAGCAGAAATCGCCCAGACCTTTGGCGTGTCCTCCGTTACCGCCCGCGCCGACCTGGACGCGCTCGCCGAAGCAGGCAAGCTGCGTCGCACGCATGGTGGCGCCGTATCGCTCCACAAGCGTCTGACTGTTTCCACGCAGGATCGCCGCATCAATGTCAACGTCGCCGCCAAGCAGGCCATCGCGCAAAGCGCCATCGAGCTCGTCAATGACGGCGACACGCTGCTCGTTGACTCGGGCACCACGGCGCTCGAGTTCGTCCGGCTCCTCGATCAGCGCGACGGCATCACCGTTATCACGGCCGACATTACCATCGCCGATTACATCGACGAAAGCATGCCCTCGGTCGATGTCGTCATGCTGGGCGGGGCGCTGCGCAAAGGTCATCGCTATCTGTACGGCCCACTTACCATGCAGGCGCTCCAAATGGTCCACGCCGATCTTGCCGTCATGTGCCCCGGCGCCTTTGTCTCCAGCTGCGGCTTTACGACCGACTTTCCCCAGATGGCCGAGACTAAAACGGCTATGATCGCCGCGGCCCATCAAAGCGTCGCCCTCATGGACGCCAGCAAGGTTAACGGACGCGGCATGTACCGCTTTGCCGAGCTGACCGATGTCGACGCCATCGTGATGGACCGAGACTCCGAAGGCGCCGTCGCCACCTCAATCGCCAAGACCGCCGACGGCGCACGTCCAGCACTCATCATCGCCGCCAACTAAATAAAAACCACCACAAAGGTGCCTGTCCCCTTTGTGGTGGTTGTGATGGCTGAGCGTCAAAAGTGAGCGTGTCGCTACTTGGACAGCTCGTCGGCGAGGGCCTCGATCTGGGCGCGCGAGGCTTCGTTGAGCGAGCCCAGCACAGTCACCTTGTTCTGCGTCAGGGTGATGTCCTTCATGCCCTCGAGCTCCTTGGTCATAACCTTGGCAGCCGCGGGTGCCCAAGAGCCGGCCTCGACGAGCGCCACCGTACGGTTCTGGTAGGCGTGCTCGGCGAGCGTATGGATGAAGGTGCTCATGCACGGGAAGATCTCGCCCTGATAGGTGATGGAGGCGAGCACCAGACGGTCGTAGCGGAACGCATCCTCAACGGCCTCGGCCATGTCGTCACGAGCCAGGTCAAAGACGGAGACCTTCTGGCCGCGAGCCTCAAGCGCAGATGCGAGCTCCTCGACGGCAGCCTTCAGATGCCCGTACACGCTCGCATAGGCAATCGTGATACCCTCGTCCTCGGGCTGATAGCTCGACCAGGTGTTATAGGTGTCGAGGTAGTAGCCCAGGTTCTCAGTCAGCACGGGGCCGTGGAGCGGGCAGATAATCTGGATGTCCAGGTCGGCGGCCTTCTTGAGGACGGCCTGCACGAACTTGCCGAACTTACCGACGATGCCAAAGTAGTAACGGCGCGCTTCGCAAGCCCAGCCCTCGGGATCCTCGATGTCGTTGGCGCCAAACTTGCCAAAACCGTCGGCACTAAAGAGCACCTTGTCGGTGGACTCGTAGGAGAAGAGCACCTCGGGCCAGTGAACATTGGGGGCACCGACAAAGGTTAGGCTGTGGCCGCCCAGGTCGAGCACGTCGCCATCTTTGACGACCATCTTGCGCTCGGGGAAGTCGGTGCCAAAGTAGTTGACCATCATACGGAAGGCGCCCATGCTGGCAACAATCTGCGCCTGGGGATAGCGCTCAATAAAGGCGGCGATGCCGGCGGAGTGATCGGGCTCCATGTGATGGACGATCAGGTAGTCGGGCGTGCGGCCATCGAGCACGGCCTCGAGGTTGCCGAGCCACTCGTCAACAAAACCGCCGTCGACTGAATCGGCGACAGCGATCTTTTCGCCCAAGATAACGTAGCTGTTGTATGCCATACCGTTCTCGGACACGTCATACTGGCCCTCGAACAGGTCGATGTCGTGATCGTCGACGCCAACGTAGCGGATATCCTTGGTGATCTCCATCAGGCAAAGCCTCCTAGATAGACAAAAGAACCCGTCTATCATAACACTCGCCTTCATAGCCACGGCTATCCGTCAGCATCCTTACCGATTGTAATTGAGGCGGAATATACTGCCGTTGACCTGCACAAACTATGCGCGCAGTATCGCCGTGCTATGTCGAATAATGAGCTGGCCGGGAATACGAATGGCAACGGTTTTGTCCGTTGCCCCCGCCTTGGGAACCGCGTGCTCGAACACCTCGCGTCCACGCTGATGCAAATCGAATCGAACGGTCGTGAGCTCGTTGTGTGCCACAAAATCATCGAGCGAATCGTCGACGCCCACCACGCTCACGTCCTCGGGCACGCGCAGACCGCTATCGCGCAGCGCTGCAATCGCACCATTTGCCATCTGGTCGTTTGCCGCGTAAATCGCCGTCATGGTGCGATCGTGCTCGGCCAGGTACCTGCCGGCCTCGTAGCCGCTGTTGGCAGACCAGTCGCCCTCGAGCGGCTCTGCCGGCTCGATGTGTTTACGCTCGAGTGCATCCTGCCAACCGGCGCGACGAAATTGCTCGTCGACCGAGAATGACGGGCCGCCAATATAGCGAATCTGCTCGTGCCCTAGCTCAAACAGGTGATCCATAAGCAATAGCGAGCAGCCGTAATGGTCGGAATCGACCGTGGTCACCCGCGGGTGCGCGTACATGGTAACGATGACCGTGCCAATGCCCGGCAGTGGATCAAACGTCTCAAAATCGGGCGCCATGCGACTCATACCGATGATGATGCCGTCCACCGGCAATGCGGCCATACGACGCGTGGCCTCGGCAAGCGAAAACTCCTCGGTCTTGGACATCTCGACCAGCGTGATGGCGCAATTATGCTCGCGAGCAGCGCTGGCGATGCCGTCGATCATTGAGAGGTTGCCGAACTTGGTGACATCGTTGACGCACAGGCCGACCGAATGATAACGGCCGTCGCGCAGCGAGCGACCGGCATAACTCGGACGAAAGCCGAGCTTTTGCATAGCGGCCTGTACGCGCTGGCGCGTCTGCTCGTTAACGTTAGGCAAGCCGTTGGCGACGCGCGAAACCGTCTGCTGCGAAACGCCGGCAGCGCGGGCGACGTCGGCCATGGAGACCGGACGCGAACTGGTATCGTTGGACGGGCGCCTTGCCACAGGATCACCTTCACCCTTGCGAGATCTGAATAGCGTGAATGCCGGCCCGGGCAGAAATACATCCCGCGCCGAGGCCCGCTATCGTCGGACGCATGTTAACGTACTCTACTTTTTCTATCTGCATCTCTTCTGCTTTATAAGTCCATACGGCAGTACCGTTCACGGCTGAATTTCTACCGATTACCAGATTCTCAAAAAGTGACAAGCGATGTGTTATGAGTACGTTAACATAGCCCGTAACGTGCGGTATCGTGAACACTTGGTTCATGCCGCTTTAAGTTGTTAACGTACTCATAACGACGCAAAACCCACCCGGGCGCGCCAAGGAAAGGACTCCCATGACCACCCCCGACGAAAAGACATTCGCCACGCTCACCAAGCTGTTCGAGGAGGAGTTTGGCCCCATCGGCGACCGCCAGGTGCTCTACGTGCACGCGCCCGGCCGCTCCGAGATCAGCGGCAACCACACTGACCACGAGGGTGGCCACGTTATCGCCGGCTCGCTCGATGTCGCCGTCGACGGCATCGCCGTGGCAACCGATTCCAACAAGGTTCGCGTAGCCGACGAGGGCTATCCCACGTTTGAAATCGCGCTCGACACGCTAGACGTTCAGGAGTCCGAGAAGGGCACGTCCGCGAGCCTCGTCCGCGGCATGGCCCACGAAATCGCTGCTCTGGGCGTTGAGCCCCAGGGCTTCGACTTTGCCTTCACCTGCTCCGTCCCCTCGGGCGGCGGTCTTTCGAGCTCCGCTGCTGTCGAGGCGGCATACGGTCGCGCCATGGAGACGCTCTGGGACGCACCCGCCATCGAGCCCGTCGCGCTCGCCCAGATGAGCCAGCGCACCGAGAACAACTATTATGGCAAGCCCTGCGGTCTGATGGACCAGGCCGCCGTTTGCTTGGGCGGCCTTGCCTACATGGACTTTGAGGATCAGGCTCAGCCTAAAACCCAGAAGCTCGAGCTCAACTTTGAGGATCACGGTTATGCGCTCGTGCTCGTTAAGGTCGGTGCCGACCACGTGGCCGCCACCGACGACTACGCCGCCGTTCCGCGCGAGATGCAGGACGTCGCTGCCGAGTTTGGCAAGGCACGCCTGTGCGAGGTAAACGTGGCGGACTTTGACGCCAAGCTCCCCGAGCTGCGCGCCAAGCTGGGCGACCGTGCCTGCCTGCGCGCCGTTCACTACTGGTACGAGAACGGCCTGGTCGATAAGCGCTGGGCGGCCCTAAACGCCGGCGACATTGACCAGTTCCTGGTTCTGACGCGCGAGTCCGGCGCCAGCTCCGCCATGTACCTGCAGAATGTTGTTGCCAAACTGGGTGCCGAGCAGCCTTCCATGTACGCACTTGCTCTTGCCGAGCATGTGCTCGACGGCCGTGGCGCCGTTCGTATTCACGGCGGCGGCTTTGGCGGTACCATCCAGGCCTTCGTGCCGCTCGATCTGGTCGACACCTTCATTGCCAAGATGAACGGCTGGCTGGGCGAGGGCTCTGCCCGTCACTACGCCATCTCTGACAAGGGGGCTTACGCGGCATGGCTGTAATGACTGATGTGCGCGAGGCCGCGCAGAACCTGATCGAGTACGCTATCCACCGATCGATGATCGGCCAGGACGATCGCATCTGGGCGTATAACACCATTCTCGAGTGCATCGGTGCTACGGGCCCGGCGCTCGACATGGCCTGGGCGCTCCAGGTCGAAAAACTCTCGCTCTTGCACCCCGACACCCTGCCCAACTTTGACCTTGAAGGCACACTTGCCGCGCTTGCCGAGGCGGCTGTTGCCAACGGCGCCGCCGAGGACACGGCATCGGGCCGCGACCGCATCGCCATGCGCATCATGGGCGCGCTCATGCCAAGGCCTTCGGTTGTAAACGAGGAGTTCAACGGACGCATGGGCGTCAACGAGCCCCGCGCCGCGACCGACTGGTTCTACGGTCTGTGCTGCGACGCCGGCTACGTGCGCCGTGCCGCCATCGCGCGCAACATCAAATGGAGCACCCCCACCAACTGGGGCGATCTTGAGATCACCATCAACCTGTCCAAGCCCGAGAAGGACCCGCGCGATATCGCCGCGGCAGGTGCAGCCAAGAACACGGGCGAGAAGTATCCCGCCTGTCAGCTGTGCATCGAAAACGAGGGCTATCCCGGACGCTCCGCTGCAGCCGACGGCGGCGCCCATCCCGCCCGCCAGAATCTGCGCGTTATCCCCATTAAGCTCGACGGCGAGCGCTGGGGCTTCCAGTACAGCCCGTACGCATACTTTAACGAGCACTGCATCACGATGAGCTCCGAACACCGTCCCATGCACGTAGACCGCAAGGGTCTCTCCTGCTTGCTCGACTTTGTCGACCTGTTCCCGCATTACTTTATCGGCTCCAACGCCGACCTGCCCATCGTGGGTGGCTCGATTCTGTCGCACGACCACTTCCAGGGCGGCGCGCACGAGTTCCCCATGATGCATGCCACCGAGGTCTCGCAGTTTAGCGTGCCCGGGTTCGACCAGGTCACCGGCACCGTGCTGCAGTGGCCGCTTTCGGTGTTGCGCCTGCGCTCGCACGACCGCGCCCAGCTGCTCGACGCCGCCGAGAAGATCATCCTCGCATGGCGCGAGTGGACCGACGAGTCCGTGGGCATTATCGCGCACACAGCCGACGGCGTAGCGCACAACACCGTGACGCCCGTCATCCGACGCGTGGATTCGCGCGGCAACGCCGGCGGTGAGATCTACGAGGCCTATCTGGCGCTTCGCTGCAACATCACGACCGACGAACACCCGCTGGGCGTGTTCCATCCGCATGCCGAGTATCACCATATTAAGAAAGAGAACATCGGCCTAATCGAGGTCATGGGCCTGGCGATTCTGCCGCCGCGCCTGGTCCCCGAGCTCGGTGCCGTTCGCGAGCACCTGCTGGCGGCCAAGGCCGATGCCAGTTACGACCTTGCTGCCGCGCTCGAGGGCGACGACCTTTGCCGCAGCCACGCTGCGTGGGCCGAGGACGTCTTTGCCCGCCGTGCCGATGAGCTTACGGCCGACAACGCCATCGACATCCTGCACGAGGAAGTCGGCGTGGTATTTGGCCACGTGCTCGACAACGCCGGCGTCTTTAAGTGGGACGAGGCCGGCCGCGCCGCCCATCAGCGCTTTATCGACTCGCTGTAGCACGCAGCTCAAACCGTCCCAATGATCCCTTGGGGACGGAGGAAAACGGATCATTTACGCCCACACGACAACGGCGCCCGCCGGCAACATCGCCGACGGGCGCCGTTTTGATGCAAGGGTAGCTAATTTGCACCAAAACAAGGCGTGTCCCAAACTGCCGGCAGAAAAGGAACGTCCCCAGGTGCCGACCTAAACCCCCACATTATTCGATGGAAAAACGTGGTTGCCTCCCACATTATTCGATGGAAAAGCGTGGTTCACTCCCACATTTTTCGATGGAAAGACCAAAACAGTCTTATACTAACCATGATCGTTAGGAGGCAGTGTGCAGCGACAGCTAATGGACGAACTCATCGCTTGGAAATCTAGGGCAAACCGCAAGCCCCTCCTGCTTAAGGGGGCCCGCCAGACGGGAAAAACCTGGCTTCTCAACGAATTCGCAGGCCAGCAGTATCAAAACGTCATCCGTTTTGACTTTATGCTCGAACCGGGCGCACGTTCGCTGTTCGACGGAAGCCTTGACCCCAAACGCATCATCTCCCAGATAGAGCTCCTGCGCGGCCAGACCATAACGCCGACAGACACACTCATCATCTTCGACGAAATCCAAGAGGCACCGCGTGGCATCACCTCGCTCAAATACTTCAACGAGCTGGCGCCGGAATACCATATCGTGGCAGCCGGCTCCTATATGGGGCTCGCGCTCCGACGCGAAAACGAGTCGTTCCCCGTCGGCAAGATCGACCAGCTCACCATGCGCCCCATGGGGTTTGTCGAGTTCGTTCGTGCCGTCGATGGCGATCCGCTCGCAGATGCCATCCTTGCCGCAGACATGGACCTGCTGGCAAACGTTTCCGAAAAGCTCGAGCGCCTGCTCAAGGAATACCTCGTTGTCGGTGGCATGCCAGAAGTTGTCTCCGCTTTCGCCGCCTCCCACGAT
>USBA01000078.1 GCA_900552735.1 uncultured Collinsella sp.
CAGGACGCAAGAAACCCCCGCCGCACGAAGTGCGCAGCGGGGGTTTCTTGCATGTCCGAGGACGTTCTGAAAAGCAACGCCAGGGCGGGCCCGGACAAACAACCGACTACAGGTCGATGTGCGATTCCTTGATCGGGAACGGCTCCGCGAAGTGACAGGCGCAGCAGTGGCCCGGGGCAACTTCCTTAAACTCAGGAAGCTTCTCGGAACAGATGCCCTGCGCGATCGGGCAGCGCGTGTGGAAACGGCAACCGGTCGGCGGATCCAGCGGTGACGGCGGATCACCGGCAAGGATGATGCGCTTACGGGTCTTCTGGATATCAGGATCGGGAACCGGCACGGCAGACAGCAGCGACTGCGTGTACGGATGGTGAGGCTCGCTATAGAGCGTCTTCCAGTCCGAAACCTCGACCATCTTACCCAGATACATAACGGCAACGCGATCGGAGATGTGCTGTACGACGGACAGATCGTGGGCGATAAACAGATACGCGGTACCAAACTTGTCCTGCAGTTCCTTGAGAAGGTTCAGAACCTGGGCCTGAATGGACACATCCAGAGCGGATACCGGCTCGTCACAGATAATCAGCTTGGGCTTCAGCGCAAAAGCGCGGGCAATACCGACACGCTGACGCTGGCCGCCCGAGAACTCATGCGGATAGCGGTTGATGTGCTCGGGGTTCAGTCCAACGACGTCGAGAAGCTCACGGACGCGCTCAATGCGCTCCTCCTTGGTACCCACACCATGAATGGTCATGGGCTCGGAGACAATCTCACCGATGGTCATACGAGGGTTGAGCGAAGCATAAGGATCCTGGAAGATAAACTGCATCTCACGACGCATGTCCTTGATCTCATGCTTGCTCATCTCGGCAACATCTTTGCCCTGGAAGAACACCTTGCCGGCGGTCGGCTTGGTCAGACGCATGATAGTGCGGCCCGTGGTGGATTTACCGCAACCAGACTCGCCAACCAGACCAAAGGTCTCGCCAGGATAAATCTCAAAAGAGATGTCGTTTACAGCAGAGACGACGCGCTTGGAAAAACGCTTGGCGAACATGCCGGACTCTGCGGGAAACTCCTTGGAGAGGTGCTCGACCTTCAGCAGTGGAGTGCGCTCGTTATTGTCTGCCATTTACGCCTCGCCTCCCTTCTTGGAATCCTTGCGCGTACGGGACGTCTCAGGAGCGTTCTTGAGGAACTCGGGGTCACCGGAATAGTGGCACGCAGAATAGTGACCGGACTCGGTGACAACGCGCTCAGGGCGCTGTTTGCGGCACTTGTCCGTCGCGTAGGGGCAACGAGGAGAGAAGACGCAGCCCTCAGGCAAGTTCATGAGCGAAGGCGGGTTGCCGTGAATCGGCGTCAGCGGCTTCTTCTCTTCGATTGCCTGCTCCGGGATGGAGCGGATAAGACCCCAGGTGTAGGGGTGGCGGCTCTCGTAGAAGATTTCCTCAGCAGTACCGAACTCAACGGGGCGGCCGGCGTACATAACCATGATCTTATCGGCCATATCGGCGACAACACCCAGGTCATGGGTAATCATGATGATGGCGTTGCCGTTCTTCTCCTGCATCTCCTGCATGAGCTCGATAATCTGAGCCTGGATGGTAACGTCCAGGGCAGTCGTGGGCTCGTCGGCAATCAGAATATCAGGATCGCAGGCAAGGGCCATGGCAATCATGACGCGCTGACGCATACCGCCAGAGAACTGGTGCGGATACTCATTGACGCGCTTCTCGGGCTCGGGGATACCCACGAGGTCCAAAAGCTCGGTGGCACGCTTGAGCGCCTCCTGCTTGGAGTAGCCACGGTGCAGACGAAGACCCTCGCCCACCTGCCTGCCGATCTTATAGACCGGGTTCAAGGAGGTCATAGGATCCTGGAAGATCATCGCGATATCGTTGCCGCGAATGTGCTGCATCTCTTCCTCGGTCATTTCGAGGATGGAGCGGCCGCGATAGCGAACGTCACCGCCCTCGATCTTTCCCGGAGGCATCGAGATGAGGCCCATGATGGTCATGGCGGTCACGGACTTACCGGAGCCGGACTCACCGACGACGCCCAGGGTTTCGCCGCGATCGAGCGTGTAGGAGACACCGTCGACAGCGCGAACAACGCCATCCTCGGTGTGGAAATACATCTTAAGGTCATCGACCTCGAGCAGATGCTGGCCCTCAGGAACCGGCTGGTCCTTCAGGTCCACATAGTTCTTGTTCTTCTTCATCCTTATGCGTCCTTCATCTTGACGTCGAGGGCGTCGCGCAAACCGTCACCCAGCAGGGTGAAGGCGAGCACCGTCGAGAGAATTGCCAGACCGGGCATGATCATCATCCAGGGAGCAGTCAGCAGATACTGCTGACCGTCCTGAATCATGGAGCCCCACGAAGGCGTAGGCGGAATAACGCCCATGCCGAGGAAGGACAGAGCGGACTCGGTCAGAATGGCGCCACCAATGTTCATGGTTGCGTAGACCACGATGGAGGCGACGGAGTTCGGGAAGATGTGACGCACGACGATACGAGCATCAGATGCACCCATCGCGCGCGCTGCATCAACATAGTCGTTTTCCTTGACCGTCAAGATTGCAGAGCGGAAGACGCGCGCAATCGAAGGCCAGCCAAGAATGCCGATGGCGATAAAGACGTTCTGAAGACCACGGCCGATAACGGCGATCATGGCGACAACGAACAGCACGTACGGGAACGCCAGGAAGATGTCCGCACAGCGCATGATGATCGTATCCCAAATGCCGCCGTAGAAACCGGCCAGGGCGCCCATGACCAGGCCGATCAATGTGGAGATGGCGGTGGCCATGATACCGACAGAAAGCGAAACGCGTGCACCGTAGATAACGCGGACGAGAATGTCGCGACCGAGGGCATCGGTGCCAAACGGGTGCTCGGCACACGGAGCCAGTAGCGATGTCTCGGCCATGGTGGTCGAATCGGAAGCCGTCGGCGAACCGAGCCAGGGCTTAGCCCACAGATCTGCGGTCAGGGCAACCACAACGACGATGATGATCCAGCAGACACCGATAACGGCGAGCTTGTTCTTACGAAGACGCTTAAAAGCGTCGCCCCACAGCGTGCGGGACTTGGCGGGAGCAGATGCAACCTTGGTGGCGGTAGCCTGCTCCTGAGACTGAGAATCAGTTTCCTGCATGAGACGTACCTCCCTTAGGCCTTATCCGACGGACCGCCAAGGCGGATGCGCGGGTCGAGGAATGCGTAGCTGATGTCGACGAGCAGGTTGATCACCATGACGACGACGACGATGAGCGTAACGCCGCCCATAACGATGGGCCAGTCACGCATGCTAATGGCGCGATAGACCTCATAGCCGATACCGGGCCAGTTAAAGACCGTCTCGGTCAGGATGGCGCCCGAAAGCATGCCACCAAAGTCGACACCAATATAGGTAACGACGGGGATGAGTGCATTCTTAAGCGCATGCTTGACGATGATCGCGCGATTGGAGAGACCCTTCGCCTTTGCCGTACGGATGTAATCCTGGTTCATGACGTCAAGCAGCTGCGAGCGCATAATGCGGGCAGCATAAGCGGTCGAAACCGAAGCCAGCGTAATGGTCGGAAGCACATAGTGCATCCAATCCTGATACTGAGAGCTGGAACCGCCGGCACCCGAGATCGGCATGGAGATTGCACCGCCCGTGGCGTCCTTGAGGATGACACCAAAGAACAGCTGCAGCAACATACCGAGCCAGAAGGCCGGGACCGCAACGAGGATCGACGTGGTGAGCGTTACCAAAATATCCCAGAAGGAATAACGCTTTACCGCCGAAATGATACCCGCACCGATACCCATAATTGCCTCGAGCACGATGGCGCACGCGGCGAGTTTGACCGTATACGGATACTTCTGGGCAAAGATATCCGTAACCGGCAGCTTGCGCTGATACGAATTGCCCAGATCGCCATGAAGCAGGCCGTTCATGTAATACAAGTAACGGTCCACGAGCGACGTTTGAACGGGGTCGCCGTTCTCGTCAAGGATCGCGTTGCCGTCCTCGTCCGTCTGGACCAGGTGATAGCGGACGCGAAGCTGAAGCTCCACCTCGGGGGACAGAGCCTTGTCTCCACCGATCAGCTTGATCGGATCTCCCGGCACGATATTCTGGAGGGCGAACAGAATCAGCGTAACGCCCAAAAACACCGGGATGAACTGAAGCACACGTTTAACGATGTACTTACCCATACCACTCCCCTATCTAGGGATTAACCTAAATGGGATGCCGATCGCCAGACCGGCATCCCAAAATTACCATCAGCCAGTTTACCCCAGGTTAGGGAGAACTGTATGTTTCCCATGAGGTCTACGTAAATACTTGACCCTCACGGAAGCTGCAAACTCTTAGGCGAGCTCAGCGGTACCCAGATCGGCGTGCTTCTGCGGATCGACATAGAGGTGCTTGATGCGATCGGAGCCGGCGATGGTGTGCGTGTAGAACATAATCGGGATGACCGGGCAGTCGGCAGCGACCATTGCGTCGGCCTCCTGCATCTTAGCGACGCGCTCCTCGTCGTCAACAATAGTACGAGCCTCGTCGACCTTGGCGTCGAACTCGGGGTTGTTGTAACCGGAGCGGTTGTCGCCACCGAGGGAGTCGGAGTGGAACAGCGGATACAGGAAGTTGTCCATGATCGGGTAGTCGGCAATCCAACCCAGACGACCGAACTGATAGTTAAAGTTCTGATACTGCTCGAGCAGGGCAGACCACTCAGGGGTATCGGAGACAGCGGTAACGCCAACCTTGGCGAGGTCGCCGATGATGGACTCCATGATCTCCTTGTGACCGCCGTCCTGGTTGTAGGACAGGGTCACGCTAATGCCACGATCCCCGTTAGCGCCAGCGGGAGCAACCTTGTCGAGGTACTCGTTAGCCTTGTCGACATCGTAGGCGCAGAACTCCCATGCGCCCTCCTTGTAGCCATCGATGCCCGGAGGAACAATGCCGTCGGCAGGGGTACGGGTACCCTTGAAGATGGTCTTGCAGATGGCCTCACGGTTGATGGCCAGGGAGATGCCCCTACGCAGGTCGGCGTTGTTGAACGGCTCGGCCGTGGTGTTGCAGGTCAGATAGTACGTGGAAGGCTCGGCGCCGAGCAGCATGCGCTCGCCGTCACCCATGGTGTAGCCGTCCTTGGACACGCCGCGATCCTTCTTGGCGGCATCGATCTGAGCAACGGGAACGTCGCAGACATCGAGGTTACCGGCCTGGAACTCCTTGTAAGCGGTCTCCATGTCCTTGATGACCTGGAAGTGGATGCCATCGATCTTGGCCTTGTCGCCATAGTAATCGTCGAACTTCTTGAGGTTGATCTCCTGACCATCCTCCCACTTGCCGTCCATCATGAACGGGCCGTTACCGACCGGTGCAAGATAGAAGCTCTTGACATCGGACTCGGCGCACTCGGGAACCGGGGCCAGAGCCGGGTGAGAGGCGACGAAGGGGAAGTCGGCGTAAGCGGAAGACAGCTTGACGACGAGGGTCTCATCGTCGGGGCAAGTAACACCGCTGAGCTCGGTAGCGTTACCGGCAAGCAGATCGTCATAGCCCTCGACCATGGAGAGGTGATAGGAGACCTCGGAAGGGCCGTACTCGGTAGCGACAGCCGACTTGGTGTTGACCAGACGCTCCCAACCGAGCTTGAAGGACTTGGAGGTAACGTCGTCACCGTTGTGGAACTTGGCCTTCTTGATCTTGAAGGTAAACTCGGTGGCGTCGTCGTTGGACTCAAAGGACTCGCAAGCCAGCGGAACGATCTCGCCCTTCTCGGCGTCGTAAGAGGTCAGAGCGTCAAAGAGCTGGTACTCGACCTGAGTGCCCTGATCCTCCTGGACGTTGTAGGGGTCGATGCAGACCGGGTTGTTGATGTAGAAGTTCAGCTTCGAACCGGACTCAGAACCGGAAGCGTCGCCGCCCTTCTTGCCACATGCGGCAAGAAAAGCCATGGAGCTCGCAGCAAGGGTACCGCCGACAAAGGCGCGACGACCCATAACGGGCTGGTGGAACATAGAATCAGCCATGCCATCCTCCTTATGAGATAGGACAAAGAAATGTTCAGTCGGACACATGTCGAGACAATCCGATCCGAACCATCAAAACGCCGCCCGTTGCTATGGCTGGATATGCACAACGAACCAACGTTTCGCAATACAGTAGCGCATTTTATGCACGATTTGGGGCTAATTCCGGTTAACGGTCGAGATTTTCTTTAGTTGGGCGAAGTATATGAGGATATTTTGACTCTGTTACAAATATGTAAACAAAATGGGTCCCGCACTTGCGGGACCCTTTTCAAGTATTTATGCGGTTCGTGATTAGTAGCCCACGATGCCCTGCGGGAAGAAGAACATGCACAGCACGACGCACACGGCAAACACGACAGCCATGATGACGGTCAGGCGGTCAAGGTTCTGCTCCATAACGCCCGTGGCAGAGCTGGAGTTATACAGCGAGCTGGCGATCATATCCGAAACGCCGGTGCCCTTACCGGAATGCATCAGGACGAGAATCGTCAGCGCCACGGCAGAGACAGCCCAAACGACAAACAGAAGAATCTGGAACGGACCCATAGATAAGCTCCTTAATAGAACAATTCAAACTCCAGTACTGTACCACAACCCCCAGCACTCCCCCATCAGCCATTTGGTGACGAGGTAGAAATAGCGCAAAAAAGAGGGTTGTCCGGTTGTGGACAACCCCCTTACTAGAAAACGGTATTTGTTTTCTATTAGGCCTCGGTGGCGAGTACGCGACCCGTCATCTCGGCGGAAGGCTCAATACCAGCCATGGTGAGCATGGTCGGAGCGATATCGGAAAGACGGCCGTCCTCGATACCGGTGAGCTGTGCCTTCTCATCAACGATGATGAACGGCACGCGGTTGGTGGTGTGAGCCGTGAACGGATGCTTGGAACCGTCGGAAGCAACGTCAAACATGTGATCGGCGTTGCCGTGATCGGCGGTAATCAGCGCAAAGCCGCCCTTAGCGAGAATCGCCGGGACAACCTTGGACAGGGCATCGTCAACAGCCTCGACGGCCTTAACGGCAGCGTCGAAGACACCGGTGTGACCAACCATGTCGCAGTTTGCGAAGTTCACGATGTAGAAATCAGCGCGATCCTCGTTGATGGCGGCGACAAGCTTCTCGGTAACCTCGGGAGCGCTCATCTCAGGTTGCAGGTCGTAGGTAGCGACCTTGGGAGAAGCGACGAGCACGCGCTCCTCGCCCTCCTTGGGCTCCTCGATGCCACCGTTGAGGAAGAACGTCACGTGGGCGTACTTCTCGGTCTCGGCGGTGTGCAGCTGCTTCAGGCCATTGGCGGCGATAACGTCGGCCAGAACGTTCTCGGGGAACGTCTTGGGGAAGGCGACCTCGACGTCAAACGTCGGGTCGTACTCGGTCATCGTCACAAAGTGCGAAAGCTTGATCTGCTCGCGCTCAAAGCCGTCGAACTCCTTGTCCGTGAACACGCGAGTCATCTGACGAGCGCGGTCGGGACGGAAGTTGAAGAAGATGGCCGCGTCGCCCTCGTGGATGCCCTCGTTGTGGGCAGCGAAGGGCTCGACGAACTCGTCGCCGCGCGGATCCTTCTCGTAGTAGGCCTTGATACCGGCAACAGGGTCGGTATCGGCATCGGATGCGTTGACCATGACGTCGTAGGCGCGCTGGATGCGCTCCCAACGGTTGTCGCGGTCCATGGCCCAATAACGGCCCGAGACGGTGGCAACGCGAGCGTCGCAACCGGTCTCCTCGGAGATCTTAGCCAGGAAGGCGCAGAACTCACTCATGTAACCGGCACCGGACTGCGGGTCAACGTCGCGACCATCCATGAAGGCGTGGACGCGAACGGTCTTGACACCGTGCTCGGCAGCCATCTTGACCAGAGCCTCGACGTGGCTCATATGAGAATGAACACCGCCAGGGCTCATAAGGCCCATGAGGTGGAGAGTCTTGCCGTCAGCCTTGACGTCGTCCATAGCCTTGACGAAAACCTCGTTCTTGGCGATGGAGCCGTCCTTGATGGCATTGTTGATACGCGAAAGCTCCTGGAACACGATGCGACCGGCACCGATGTTGAGGTGACCCACCTCGGAGTTGCCCATCTGACCGTCGGGAAGGCCCACGTCCTCGCCCGAAGCACCGAGCGTGGTGTGAGGATACTTCTCGTACAGGCTATCAAGGAAGGGCGTCTTAGCAGCGGCGACGGCGTTCTCGCCATCGGCCGGAGCAAGGCCGCAGCCATCCATGATAATCAGGAGTGCAGGAAGATGACGTTGTGCCATATGTCCTACTCGCCTGCCTTGACGACCATAGAGGCGAAGTCGGCAGCCTTGAGCGAAGCGCCGCCCACGAGGGCGCCGTCGACGTCGGGCTTGGCGACGAGCTCGGCGATGTTGCCGGGCTTGGCAGAGCCACCATAGAGAACGCGGATGCCGTTAGCGAGCTCCTCGCCGAACATCTCCTTGAGGGTCACAGTGTAGCTCTGGTACTGGTCGATATTGTAGTTGGCGTGTTCCTCGATGTCCCATCGGGCAATGGGTTCGGTGCCC
>USBA01000079.1 GCA_900552735.1 uncultured Collinsella sp.
CTGCCTTCCAGACGCTCGATGCAGGGCGTGGGCGAGCAGACGAGCACGCGACACGCCGGCAGGCAGCCCAAAATCATCTCCACGATCTCGCGAATGTTGAAGGCGATGTCTTTGGGCGAGCCCATGAGGGTGTTGCCCATGTCGTTGGTGCCCACCATAATCACCACGGCGCGCGGACGGTACTTGACCACGCCCTCGTCGACCATCCACAAAAGCTCTTGCGAGGTGCCGCCGCCGATGCCGCAGTTGTAGGCGCCCATACCGGGATACCAGCGCCCCACGTCGCAAAACTCCGTCAGCGAATCACCAAAGAACACCACGCCACCCGGCTCGGCATCCTGGTTCGCGCGCACAATTGCAAGCATGCGCTCGAGCTGGAACTCGCGCATCTGGTAATAACGCGGGTTGTACTCCATTCCCCGTCTCACGATCGATCTCCCCCATACATGAATCTTGGTAGAAAAATGGCGCCGGGAGGCGGAGACTCCCGGCGCCCGTGCAAGGGACTGTGTTGTCTGTTGGGCCACACGGTCCGTCGCGGCGATAACGCCAGCTAGGCCCTGAGTGCCTGCAGCTGCTTGTGAACCTCGATGAGCTCCGTCGCCATGACGCGCATGGTCTCGGTGCCGGCCATCTGGTCCTCGGCATGCAGCAAAATCAACGGGGCCTCGCCGTTACGTTCGCCGTTGGCCTCCTTCTTCAGAAGCCCCATGTGAACATCGTGGCCACCGTTATAGGCCTCGTCGCCCTGCTTGATAAGCTCCTCGGCGGCGTCAAAATCGCCCTCCTTGGCCTTTTGCACGGCATTGATGTACATGCTCTTGGCGGTACCGACGTAGCTGATGATCTCAAAGCAGGTCATCTGCAGTTCGTTCATATCCTCCATGCAGAGCACCTAGCCCATCACGCTGACGCAGTGGTCGATAATGCCAGCGGCGTTCATGCGCCCATAGTCGACCATGTTGATGACCTCGACCGGGAAACGGCCGGCGGCCTCCTTCTCAAAGTCGCCCTTGGTGTAGCCGATCTGCGGGCCAAGCAGCAACATGTCGCACTCGTCCAGGTGATCGTGGGCCTCGTTCATGGGACGAGCCTCGACCTCAATATCCAGACCACGGTTTGCAACCTCGGCCTGCATCTTCTGGACCAGCAGGCTCGTGGACATACCGGCATTGCAGCAGAGCATGATCTTCTTCATGGTTTCCTCCTTATAACTGCGCGGCGCGCAGACGACAACTGGTTTTATTCCTTGCGGCTATTGTGCCCACCCCCCTGCATCTTTACACAAGGGAGAGAGCTGCGGGCACCGGCGCCGCGTACCGGCGCCCGCAAAGGTGAAAGGGACGAACGTTAGGCGTTCTACTCGGCGAGAGCCTCCTGCTTGGCGATTGCCTTCTCGGAAATCTTCATAAAGGGCAGGTAGACGGCCATGCCAATGACAATCTCGATAGCCTGCCACACGCCAGCGCGCCAGTCAAAGCCCGTAGCGAGCAGGGCATTGATGACGGGAGGCATGGTCCAGGGCACCTGGGCGATGCAGGGGCTGATGATGCCTGCGCAGGTAAGGCCATAGGTGATGCCGATGAACAGGTCGGGAAGGAGGACAAACGGGATCATGAGCGGCAGGTTGTACACGATGGGGTAACCGTAGATAACCGGCTCGTTGATGTTGAACAGACCAGGCAGGATAGCCATCTTGGAAACGGTCTCGGAAGCCTTGTTTTTGGAGAACAGGAGCGTGTCGAGCAGGAGCATGAGGGTGCAGCCCGAGCCGCCGATGAGGGCGAAGCTGTTAACGATCTGCATGTTCATGTAGTGATCGGGCTGGATGGTGCCACCGGCGGCAAAGGTAGCCATGTTGTCGACGATGAGCATGGTCAGGATCGGCTCGACGGTAGCGCCAGAGATGGTGGACTGGTGAATACCGACGCAGAACAGCAGGTTAGCAAGGGTGTAGATGAGGATAACAGCCCACGGACCAGCGTTCATGATGCTCTTGAGCGGGTTGGAGATGCACGTGGAGATGATGGTGCACAGATCGGTGCCGGCGCACACGGCGAGCAGGGCTGCGGCAAGAGCGAAGACCGCGAGGTTAAGCAGCATCGGAATCATGACGTTGAAGGAGTTGGAGACCGCGGGAGGCACGCCCTCGCCCAGCTTAACCTTGAGCTTCTCGACGCCAGAAATCTTGATGAAGAGCGAGACGGAAAGCAGGGCGATGATAATAGCCGAGAACAGACCGTTGGTGCCGGTGTTGGCAGTCGAAAGGGCGCCCGTGACCTCGGCGGAGGTGATCTTGTCGGTGAGCAGTGGGCTCGTGGCGGCAAGCGTGGCGGTGATCTGCTGCGGCATCATGATGACGAAGGCAGAGATAGCGACGACCATGCAAGCAAGCGGATTATCGAAGCGCTTGTTCTTAGCGAGGCTGTAGCCAATCAATCCGGCCAAGATAATGGCAGAGACGTTGAGGGTGCCCAGCGTAATCGCCGAACCCCACGTCTGAAGGTTGGCAAGGCCCGCCGCATCGAGCGGGAACAGAGGGAACACGACGTTGTTAATAAGAACCGCGATACCCGCAAGGATATAGAGCGGCGTGATGGTCGCGAAGGCGTCACGCAGGGAACGCAGGTGAACCTGGTTTCCCACCTTCGCAGAGACCTCGGCAAACTTGTCGAGGAAGCTCTTTCCGTTGTCACTGGCCATGATTGCTCCTAACTTTCAAATCCGGCCTTTCCTATGCGCACGGTGGTCTGTCGCCCTCTGCCACCAGATGTGCCATGTGTTGCGCGCGGCGGCGCGCGGTCTGGACGTTCGTCCGGTCGCTAATCAACCACGTGGGTCGTGGCGACCTGTTTGAGCCAGGCCGCCGACTTCTTAAGACGGCGCTTATAGCCATCCATCAGATCGACCTCGACAAAGCCATAGCGATTCTTAAAGGCATTGGCCCAAGACCAGTTATCGATGACGGCCCAATAATGGTATCCGCGGCACTTGGCGCCCTCGTCGATGGCCTTGGCCACCCACTCCAGGTGCTGACGTACAAAGTCGACGCGGTAGTCATCCTGGATGGTTCCTTCGGCGTCACGGTTCTTGTATTCGTCCATGATGCCGATGCCGTTCTCGGAAACGAACCACTCAAGATCGGGGTAGTTCTTAGCGCAGTCCATGCCAAAGTCGTAGAGGCCCTGCGGGTAGATCTCCCAGCCGCGGCTCTCGTTCATAACGGCGTCGGGCCATACGTACTCGTCGGCAAAGTGCGGCAGGCCGTACTGGTCGACCTTGCTCGCCGGCGCCTGAACACGCGTGGGGTGGTAGTAGTTGCAGCCTAGCCAGTCGACAACACCCTGCTTGAGGATCTCTTGGTCGCCGGCGCGGAACGGGAGCTTAACGCCGCCCTCGGCCAGGCTGTCGAGCACGTCGGCAGGAAGCTCGCCCTTGGTGATGAGGTCGAGCCACCAGCGGTTGTTGATGCCGCTGGTCATGCGCACGGCCTCGAGGTCCGCCTTGCTGGGGTTCTCCTTGGTGTAGACCGGGGTAAAGCAGTTGATCATGCCGATCTTGGCATCGGCGCGAATAGCGCCCTCGTCATAGGCGCGACGATAGTTGGCCACGGCCAGCGCGTGCGCCAGCGAGATGTGATACTGCACGGTGCGGGCGCGGTTGAAGTCGTGGAGCTGCGGGAACCACACGCCCTCCTGATAGCGCTGCTCGGGCTCGACGATGGGCTCGTTAAAGGTGAACCAGTACTTAATCTCCTGGCCAAACTCGTGGAAGGCGACGTCGGCGTAATGTGCGTAAGCCTCGACAACCTCACGGCTCTCCCAGCCGCCACGGTTAAAGAGGTAGGTGGGCATGTCAAAGTGGTACAAGTTGACAAACGGCTCCAAGCCGGCTTCGCGAGAGGCGCGGAACAACTCGTGATACCACGCGGCACCTTCCTCGTTGAGGTTGCCGTCGGCATCGAGCAGACGGCTCCACTGGATGGAAGTGCGATAGGTATCCAGACCCAAGTCCTTCAAAATGCGAAGGTCTTCCTGGTACTTGGCCATAAAGTCATTGCCGGCGTAAGAGCCAACGCGGTTGTAGAACGAACCCAGATCCTGGATGGACCAGGTGTCCCACAGGTTCTCGAGCTTGCCGCCCTGGTTCCACTGACCCTCAGTCTGCGGGCCGGACATAGCAGCGCCAAAGAAGAAGTCGTTGGGCAGCTGATACTGTGCCATCAAAGTCCTCGCTTTCGTGTTCTAGAGCTTCCGGTTGGAGACGGGTTTGCTTTGGCAGGTTATCCGGCGCGGGCGCGCACCGGCCATACCGATATCCAACCCGCCAAAACAAAACCGTCCCCAAACGGTCGATCCTGTTGTGCGGAAGGATTCCGTTCGTTGCTTAAACTATAGCGCTCTAATTTTAAAAGTAAAGCGTCTTTTTCTTTTTTCTTTCTCGAACTTCTTAGATAAAAGTAATATGGATGCCCTGTTGAGGGTTATACTTACTTTTTGTATTCATATATGTCGGAAAGGAGGTTCCATGATTCCCAAATACGAGGCGATAGCTGCAGATATTCGTCGAAGTATCGAGGATGGCGCTCTTAAACCGGGCGACAAGCTTCCCACCGTCGTTGAGTTCTGTGAGCTCTATAGCGTTTCCAAAATCACCGTCAAACGAGCTATCGAGCAAATCACCGAGGAAGGTCTTATTACCAGCCGGCGCGGATCGGGCACCTACGTTAAGGACACGGCGGGACTTCCCGGCCAGGCGTTTTTCCAGGGCAAAAACGACCGTGCCCAGGGCTTTTCGTATGAGCACCGCGGGGAAAAGGTGACCTCGGTGGTCTACGATTTCTCGATTGTTAATCCACCAGCGGACATCGCAGCCCAGCTGGGAATTGCCGAGGATGACTTTGCCTATCACGTCGTGCGCGTGCGTCAGGCCGATGGGAAGCCCATCGTTATCGAGTACACCTACATGCCCCTCGAGCTGATTCCGGGGCTGAAAAAGAAGGACCTGTACGGATCGGTCTACCATTTCATCCGCGAGCAATGCGGGCTGAAAATTTCGAGCTTCCACCGTACCATTCGCGCCGTGGCAGCAACCGAGGAAGAAGCCGAGCGCCTGGACACCAAGCCTGGCTCTCCCCTGCTCGAGCTCACCCAGATTGGCTATTTGGACAGCGGCGCCGCCTTTGAGTATTCGGTCTCGCGCAACGTTGGCGACCGCTTTGAGTTGCACAACGTAACGTTGGCATAGGTTTTTGCAGTCATGCGGGCGCTCGTTTTGAACAGTTTTACGCAGCGCCCGCGCAACACAATGAGGTATGAATATGTCCGATTTGATTAAACTGACGCCGATCTTCCACGAGAAGATCTGGGGCGGTCGCCAGCTCGAAACCGTATTTGGCTACGACATTCCCGATGGCCCCATCGGTGAGTGCTGGGCCATCTCGGCCCACCCCAACGGCGACTGCCAGATTGCGGAGGGCCCGTATGCCGGCCACACGCTGTCGTGGCTGTGGGCCGAGCATCGCGAGCTCTTTGGCAACTGCGAGGGCAAGGAGTTCCCGCTGCTCATTAAGATTCTGGACGCCAAGGACGACCTTTCGATCCAGATTCATCCCAACGACGAGTACGCTGCCGAGCACGAGAACGGTAGCCTGGGCAAAACCGAGTGTTGGTATGTGCTGGACTGCGAGCCCGACGCCACGATCATCGTCGGCCAGCGTGCCAAGGACCGCGCCGAGGCCGCACAAATGATCGAGGAAGGACGTTGGGACGACATGCTCAACGTGTTGCCGATTCACAAGGGCGACTTTTTCCAGATTGATTCCGGTACCGTGCACGCCATCAAGACCGGCACGCTCATTTTGGAGACGCAGCAGTCGAGCGACGTGACGTATCGTCTGTACGACTACGACCGTCCCGGCACTGACGGCAACCTGCGCCCGCTGCACATTGAGCAGAGCCTCGACTGCATCGACTTTGATGCTCAGGCTCCGACCGACGGCACGGTGACCGCGCCCGAGGTGGACGGCGTGACCGAGCTCGAGTCCAACCCCTGCTACACCGTCGATCGCGTGCGCGTCAACGGCAGCAAGACCCTCGACCAGCGCTGGCCCTTCATGTGCCTGTCGGTCATCGACGGCGAAGGCACCGTCTGCGGCGACCCCGTCCACAAGGGAAGCCACCTGTTGGCCCCGAGCACCGTCAGCTCCATCGACCTCGAAGGCAAGATGGAACTGATCATCAGCCACCTGTAGGTCACCGGTCCCCAAGCGCCCCGTCCCGACGAGCCTCTGGCTAGTTACGACAATCAAAAAGCAACAAGGGGCTCCCCCGCTCATCAAACGGGAGAGCCCCTCGCCATACATAACGAATCAAGGTGCCTATAGGTAGACCTTTTCGAGAAACGATAATGTGTCCTGAAGACGTGCTCTCTCTTTACGATCGGTCTGCCGATTTACATAAGAAGAAAAGTCCGCAAAGAAGTCTCCGGCATCAGCCCTCATTTGCTCTATTAGCTCCAAGCGAGCCGAAGGCGGCAACAAACCCGCAAGTCGAACAATATCCGAGCGATGCTTTCGTCGATCTTTATCGTTGCAATGGCGCCCTTCTTCATAGCTCCTATTGATATCAATGTGTGCACGCATCTTGAGGGGAATGATATGGAGCGCATCGAGCAACGTAATGCCCTCTACGTTCGTTGCGTTGTCGCGAATAAATTCGTAGTAGCCATCGTCGAGAATAATTGCCGAAAGACTTGATACGGCCCCGTCAAAGGAAAGAGGTGCCACTTCGCTCGTTTCATCTTCGAGCACAAAATCAGGATGTCGGGCAAATAGCTCAATTTGGCCGGGATAGTCTAGGACTTGCCTTGATCCTTCGGGCAAACAGAACCGATAGTAAGTGCACCTTCCATCGCCGACCTTTCCAGTCTCATATCCGGCAGCTTTGATAAATGCCCACAATGCAGTGGCGAATTCAACGCCTTTCCCATCAACAATTACGACGACATCCAAGTCTTCAGTAGCTCTAAACGAATCGCCCTCATTGTCAAATAGAACGCTGCAGGCCCCTCCACCAATAAGGACGTAACCGCCTTTACAGCCGCTCATGGCATCGGCAAATCGCTCTATTCCCCTCACTTTTGACATATCGTCCTCCTGAGCTGTTCGACCGCGTCGAGCAGACGATCTTCTTTGTAATCTGCTTTTGCGCAAGCAACGTATAAGGAAAACGGGTCGACACACTGCAAACCAGTCGCGTCAAAACTAATATCGGACGGCGCGTCCACGGGATACGACCAGACCTCAATCACAACTGCCGCCGGTTCGTACCACTGAGCCTCCAGCCATCTGTCGCCCATATGCTCTTTCAAGGCCTCTAGCTGATATTTTTCGAGAGCAATGGTTGGAGCAGAGTCTTCATGGGCAAGGTCGGACATATAGCTAAGGGCAGACACACCGGAAAGCAGCGCATCAACGGCACGTAGCTCTGTTCTCTCGATAACCTTCTTGAGCCGGATTCGCTCTAAAACTGGCGTGCGAAGATAGTCCTCAAACCCATCTAGCAACGTCCCGGTCGACAGCCCGGCGTCACACAATATACGCTTTTTGCCGTCCCGCATAATCAACCCAGGAGCTATAGCGGCGATTTCCGAAAGATAGCCGCTGACGCTTGCCGCGCTTTTGCCACACAGACGCGCTAGGTCGCCGGCGGAGCAGTCAACCCATCGTCCCGCAATGAGATTTAGGACGATTCGTTGAGATTGGGACGAAAGCGGAGCAGCGGGAGAAGCACCCAGCACTTCATCGGAAATAACGGCTCCGATAAACGGCAGGAACGCATTTCGCTCATCTCGGATATATGCGATTCCCTCCGAAGAAAGCGCGCGCATAAAACCTAAATCCATAGCATCCCAGCAAATTGCCACCGGACGAGCATCTAACGTAAGCACTGCATTGACGAGATTTCGCGCCGAAATGACACTGGGCGGTTCTTTAGGTTCCGCAACAATAAAACGGCCCTGCTCAGACATGCCAAGCCGTGCCAAGCGAAGCGAATACCGTTCAAGATACATGCGAGGAATCTGCATCTCAACTGGCTCCGGGTCGATGGCGAGCTCTAAAGAGAAGAGTCTTTTTGGGAGACAATTTAGCAGCATGTCCAATCACCCTTTTCATTTCAGTTACATTTTAGTATCTATCTGAAATTATACTGAATCGTATAAAACGCTCAATCCCTAAAGTCATAAGAAACAATCCAAACGCAATAAAGAGGCTCCCCCGCTCATCAAATGGGAGAGCCCCTACTCACATCTATTTTTCTATCAGCCCACCCGGCTCTCCAGATCAAAAAGCGAACGAGAAAAGCGACGTTCGTCCAGCAACGTTACCCAAGGACCTGGGCGGGCGTATGGGGCAACATCGATCGCGAGTTCCGCACGCAAAGGAGGCCACTTA
>USBA01000080.1 GCA_900552735.1 uncultured Collinsella sp.
AGCCCGCCATCGAGCACCAGCGCAAACGGAGCCTTCGACGCATCGAAGCCCCCAAGCGCACGCTCAATAGGGATACGACGTCCGCACAGCAGATCGTCGGCAAGATCACCCGGCAAGTCGACGCGCGTGGCGCCCAGCGCCGCAATGGGATCTAAGGCAAAACCGGCAGCGGACTCGGCGGAAAGTTCCTCGACCGCATGGCAGGCACCGATGGAAACAACGCCGGAGGCCGTACGGCGCAGTGCGGAAATATGAGCAGCGTTGTCGCAGGCACGGCCCAAATCACGAGCGAGCGCACGGATGTAGGTGCCCTTGCTCACCGAAAACGCCACGGTCCAAACGCACGCATCGCCCTCGCCACTCACGGCAATCAGGTCGGCGGAATATACCTCGACCGGACGCGGGGGCAACTCAACGGCATTGCCTTCGCGCGCAGCCTTATAGGCACGCACGCCGTTGACCGAAATTGCCGAAAACGCCGGCGGCACCTGCATCTGAGGGCCCAACATGGCGCACAGGCGCTCGCGGGCATAGGCCGGATCGCGCAGATCGGCGGCAACGGGCACCGTGCGGATGGCCTTGCCCTCCGCATCATCGGTATTGGTCTCGACGCCAAACGAGATATCGGCGACGTAGCTTTTGGTATCGAGGGTTAGCATGCCCAGCAGACGAGTGGCCTGGCCCACGCCCACCACCATGACACCCGATGCCATGGGGTCGAGCGTTCCGGCATGGCCGACGCGCCGCTCATGGAGGGCGCGTCGGCATTGCGAAACCACGTCGTGGGACGTGCAGCCCACCGGCTTATCGACGGCGAGCAGCATATTAAGTTGAGAAGGTGTACGACGAGCCATGTACCATCCAAAAAGTTAGAGCTCGACGGTCACCGAAGCGGGATCCTCCCCTACCAGCTCGGCCAGCATGGGAAGCGCCACGGTGAGCGTCTCGAGAATCGTTCCGTTGTTGGAGAAACCGGCGGCAGCGGGATGTCCGCCTCCGCCAAAAGCAGCAGCGATCTCGGACACGTTGAGGTCACCCTTGGAGCGCAGATTGCCGCGCACCTTGGTATCGCCCTCAATGCCCTTCAGGAACAGGCAGACCTCCACGCCCATCACCGAGCGCACCACATCGACCAGGCCGTCGCACTCATCCGAGGTGACGCCGCATTCCTTGAGGTCACTCTCATACGCGTAGCTATATGCCACGCGCCCGTGCGCGACCGTCTTGATGCGACCCATGACGATGGACTTGAGGTGCAAGAACTCGACACGCATGCTCTGATAGACCTCGAGCGCGACGCGCGCCGGATCGGCACCGTGCGCCACCAGACGCGAGGCGGCATGAAACGCGGCAGCGTCGGCGTTCTGATACTGAAAACGACCGGTATCGGTGACCAGGCCGCACAGCAGGCAGGTCGCAATGCTGTCGCTTGCAGTAATGCCGCAATCGGCCAAAAAGCGGTCGATAATCATGGCGCAAGCAGCGGCATTGACACACCTAAGGCTGACCTCGGCAAACTCCTCGCGTGCCGGGTGATGGTCAAAGCACGCCACGTGAGCCGAACGACGCAACACCTCGGCGGAATTATTGAGGCGCTCGACGACCGGCACGTCTACCGAAATGAACAGGTCCGGGTTGCCGGTGTAGGTAGATGCCGGCACCAGCAAATCGGCGCCCTCCATAAAACGGTAGATGCGCGGAACGGGATCGTCATCTGCCAGCAGCAGGGCGATGTCCTTGTCGGGGAACACCTTCATAAGCGAAAGGCCCAGGCCCAACACGGAGCCCAGGGCATCGCCGTCGGGAGAGGTGTGACCCGAGATCGCAATGGAGGACGCACCCTCGATGAGCTCGAGGATGCGTCGTTTAATACCTGCAGACTCGCACGAGGCGAGATCGGCGGAATTAGTCATCTAAAGCTGCCTCCTGGACGGCATCCGCTATGGGGTAGCCGTCCTCGTCCTTTTCGATCGCAAGCGTGGCCGGAACGTTTTCCAGCGCACGCGTGATGCGCTCGGCCTCATCGGTCGAGCGATCGATGCGAAAATCGAGCTCGGGCGTGACGCGCCAATCGAGCGAGCGAGCCAACAGGCTGCGAATACGACCCTTGGCGCTGGCAAGCGCCTCCATGACCTCATCGTAGCGGCTCGCATCGCACGACACGTACACGCGTGCGAACGAACGGTCCACCGCGACCTCGACCGCAGTCAGGGTGACCAGGTCGAGACGCGGATCGGAAACCTCAAAGAGCAGGATATAACCGAGCTTCTCGCGGAGCTGCTCGCCCAAACGGCGGGTTGCCTGCGTTTGCTTCATAGCGCTACCCCCTACTCGGTACGGGCAACCTGGTCGATGCGGTAACCCTCGATCTGATCGCCGGGCTTGATGTCCTGGAAGTTCTCCAGGCCAATGCCGCCCTCGGAACCGCTCTTGAGGCTCTTGGCCTCGTCCTTGTAGTGGCGCATCGAGGCGATCTTGCCGTTGAAGACCACGATACCGTCACGCACCAGGCGCACGGAATCGGTCGCGGCGATCTCGCCCTCCTCGACGCGGACACCGGCGGCGATACCGACTTTGGGCACCTTGAAGGTGTCAAGGACGGTCGCGGTACCCGTGGAGACCTCGACCTCGGTGGGCTTAAGCATGCCGATGCGGGCAGCGTCGAGCTCCTCGAGGCACTTGTAGATAACGTCGTAGCAACGAATCTCGACGCCCTCGCGCTCAGCGGCGGAGCGGGCCTTGCCGTCGGGACGCACGCCAAAGCCGATGATGATGGCGTTGGAGGCGTCGGCCAGGACGACGTCGGTCTCGTTGATGGCGCCGACCGCGGAGTGGATCGTGTTGATGCGCACCTCGGACTGATCCATCTTGTCGAGGGAGTCCTGAAGGGCCTCGATGGAGCCCTGGACGTCAGCCTTGATGATCAGGTTGAGCTCCTTGACCTCGGCGTCGGCGATGGTCTCGAAGAGGTTCTCGAGCGTCACGTGCTTCACGCGGCTCTGCTCCTCGATGCGGGCCTTGAGCGAACGCTCGTCGGCCAGCGCACGTGCCTCGCGCTCGTCCTCGAACACGCGGAACTCATCGCCGGCGTTGGGGACGGACTGCAGGCCCAGGATCTCGACGGCGTCGGAAGGACCGGCCTCGGTGACGGCGTTGCCCTTGGGGTCGAGCATGGCGCGGACGCGGCCGTAGGTAAGACCGGCGACCAGCGTATCGCCCACATGCAGGGTACCGCGGGTCACGAGTACGGTGGCAACCGAACCGCGGCCCTTGTCGAGCTTAGCCTCGAGGACGTTGCCCGAAGCGAACGTATCGGGGTTGGCCTTGAGCTCGAGCACGTCGGCCTGGAGCAGCACGGTCTCGAGCAGGTCGTCGATACCGATCTTCTGCTTGGCCGAGATGTTGACGAACATGTTCTGTCCGCCCCACTCCTCGGGGATGATGCCGTACTCGGTGAGCTCCTGGCGCACGCGGTCGGGGTTGGCGCCCGGCTTATCGATCTTGTTGACGGCGACGACGATGGGTACGCCGGCGGCCTTGGCGTGGTTGATCGACTCGATGGTCTGAGGCATGACACCGTCGTCGGCGGCGACAATCAGGATGACGATGTCGGTCACCTTGGCGCCGCGGGCACGCATAGCCGTAAAGGTCGCGTGACCAGGGGTATCGATGAAGGTGATCTTGCGGTCGTTGATCATGACCTGCGAAGCGCCGATGGCCTGCGTAATGCCGCCCGCCTCGCCGGCGGCGACGCCGGTGTGACGGATGGCGTCGAGCAGGCTCGTCTTGCCGTGGTCGACGTGACCCATGACGGTGACAACCGGGGCGCGCGGCTTAAGGTCGGCGGGATCGTCGTAGAACGAGAAGGTGTTCTCCTCCTCGGGGGTGATGATCTTGATCTGACGGCCCAGGTCGTCGGCAACGAGCTCGACGAGGTCGTCGGACATGGACTGCGTCATCGTGAGCGGCGTGCCCAGCAGGAACAGGCGCTTGATGATGTCGTTGGCCGGAACGTCGAGCGCCTCGGCGAGCTCCTGGACGGTAACGCCCTGGGAGACCTTGATGGCGTCGAGCTCCTCGGGGTTCACGCCCTGGGCCAGCGCCTCCTCTATCTTGCGCTCCTCCTGAGCCTTGGCAGCCTCGCGCTCGCGCTTCTCCTTGCGCTTCTTGCGGCGACCGGTGGACTCGCGAGAGGCCTCCTCGACGGCGGCGCGGGCCTCCTCGAGCACCTTCTCGCGGCTGTACTCCTCGGCCTCACGCGCCATGCGGCTGTAGTGGTCCTCATCGTTGCCGTGACCGCCCTTGCGCTTCTTGCCCTTGCCCTGCTTATCGGGGTTGGGGAAGTCCATGCCGGCAGCGACGTTGTTGCTGGCGTTGGTGCGATGGCTGTGCGGACGGCTCTCGGAGGCGTGGCGATCGGAGTTGTTGTCGGAGGCGTTGCGATCGTTACGACGGCCACCGCGACGGTCGTTGTTGCCGCCACGACGGTTGCCGCGCTCGGAGGCGCGCTCGGCCTTGGCCTTCTCCTCAGCGTCCTTCTTCTCCTTGAGGACGGTCTCCTGTGCGGCGATCTGGTCGAGCAGCGAACGGAAGCGCGAACCGGAGTCGGAAGCGGGGACGGCGCGGCGCTGGGCCTCGCGGGCAGCCTCCTCCTTCTCGCGGGCAAGGCGCTCCTGCTCGGCCTTCTTCTTGGCCTCGGCCTCGGCGCGGGCGGCCTCCTCGGCAGCCTGGGCCGCGGCGAACTGGCGGCGCTCCTCCTCGCGTGCCTTCTCGGCGGCGATGCGCTCGCGCTCGGCCTCGGCAGCACGCGCTGCCTCCTCGGCGGCGGCTGCCTCCTCCTCGGCCTGCTTGGCGGCCTCGACTTCCTTGGCGCGAGCCTCGATCACCGAGGCGAGCTGCTTGCGGACCATGGCGACGTAGGCGTCCTCCAGGGCGGAGGAAGCGGACTTAGCGGGAATCTTCATTTCGGCGAGATGACCCATCAGTTCCCTGGAGGTCATGCCGAACTCTTTGGCCAGGGTGGACACACGGACTTTTGCCATATGACTTCACCTACCCTTTCTGGCACCTTGGGTGCCTAGAGACTGAACGAGCGTGGGAAATGCGCCGGGACCCGCCCGACGCGACCGCGCGCTAGATCAGGTCCTCCGCATCATCGAAGGCGTCGGTGTCGTGGACACCGCAGAATCGGGAGCCCGGACGGGCCTGGTTGCGGCACTGGACGCCGTCCTCGGACACGTACTCGCAGCGACGGACATCATCGTCCTCCTCGTCACCGATCAGGTCGGCGGCGGGCTCCTCGTGAACGGGGACGTTCTTGAGGATGTCGGCGGCAAGGGTCTCGGACTTGATGTCGATGTGCCAGCCGGTCAGGCGAGCGGCGAGGCGGGCGTTCTGGCCCTCCTTGCCGATGGCGAGCGAAAGCTGGTCGTCGGGCACGATAACGCCGGCGTAGGCCTTCTCCTCGTCGATGAGGACGCGGGTGACCTTGGCAGGCGACAGGGCGTTGGCGACGTAGACGGCCGGATCGGCATCCCACAGGATGACGTCGACGCGCTCGCCGCGGAGCTCGCCCACGACGGCGCGGACGCGGCTGCCTTTGGGGCCGACGCAGGCGCCCACGGGATCCAGGCGGTCGTCGAGCGAGTGGACAGCGACCTTGGAGCGCTGGCCGGGCTCGCGGGCGATCGACTTGATCTGGACGGTGCCCTCATAGATCTCGGGCACCTCCTGCTCAAACAGACGACGCATGAGCTCGGGGTGGGTGCGGGAGATGACGATCGGCGGACGGCTGTGCTCGCCGCGAACCGGCTGCAGGTTGGAGTTGGGATCGCGGACGTCGATGATCACGGCTTTGATGTGCTGGTTGTGCAGGTAGCGCTCGCCCATCGGACGCTCGTTACGCTCGTTCTCGTAACGGCGCTGGTCAAAATGCGGCAGCTCGGCCTCGACGCCATCGCGGATCTTGACGATGGTGAAGTCGGGCGTGGACTGCAGCACGGTACCGCTGATGAGGTCACCGATTCGGCCGGAAAACTCCTCGTAGATCTGCTCACGAGCGGAGTTGCGCACGATGGCGTTGATCTCGGCCTTGGCGTGCTGGGCGGCGATGCGGCTCGTGTTCTTGGGGGTGACGTCGATCTCCTCGAACTCGGTGAAGTTGCCCTCCTCGTCCATGGAATCGTCGATCGGCTCCAGGCGGTAGACGTAAATCTTGCCGGTGGTGCGGTCGATGGTCACCTTGGCGCCCCACTCAAGATGCAGGATCTCGGCATAGCTCTTGGCGAGCGACTGCTCCAGGCGGTCGATCAGGTAGAGCTGGTCGATGTGCCTCTCCTGGCAAAGCTCCATCAGGGCGGACATCATGTCGGATGCTGCCATGTTAGTTTCCTTCCTTCGCGGGCTTGAAGTCATAGGTGGGCTTCAACTTGCACTTTTTAACATCAGAGAAATCGAGGGTGACGGACTCGCCGTCCTCGAGCTCGAGGGTCACGTTCGTCTCGGTCGCGGCGGCAATCTTGCCGGAGTACTTGCGACGGCCCTCGGTGGCGATGGAGGTGAGCTCGCAGTCCTCGCCCACAAAGCGGGCAAAGTCGCGCGGGCGGCGCAGCGGGCGCGCCATACCCGGGCTCGACACCTCGAGCGTGTAGCTCGAAGAAATGGGGTCGAGCTCCTCGATCACGTCGCCGACCCACTTGGTATTGGCCGTGACGTCGTTGAGCGACAGGCTCTGACCCTCGGCACCCTCGATACGCACACGCACGCAGGGGGCCTTGGTGGCGCCCACGAGCTCAACGTCGACAATATCGACATCGTGCTGGGGAGCGACGGCCTCGAGCGCGTCGATGATCGCCTGCTCGGTCTTGGTCTTGACCATTGCGGCACCTCCATCCATACAAAAAAGAAGCGGGGCCGAAACCCCACTTCTTTCAATTACAACTTCATTTGCAAGCAAACTATACCAATACCTGCGAAAACGTGCAAGCGTCAGAGAAATTCGCAGGTCAGCGCGCCCACAGCTTCTCCACAAGAATAGGACAATTAGGCGAGGACGCCTGTGCGGTGCTCCCCAAAAGCCCCAAAACGGGCCATGCGTCCCAGCGCGCCGACCGAATCGGGCCCTATGGGCATTCCATCCCTGGGCACACATCGGCCAGACTAGAGCTAAGAGGCATTCTGTAGCGAGAAAGCCTGCCGCACGCATCGACCGCACAACCTTCCAGATCCTCTACGGCAAGGAGGCACCATGAAACGCCTAGGCACCCTCTGCGCGACCGCGCTCGTCGTCGCTGTCTGCTCGTTCGCTCTGGCGGGCTGCAACAACATCGATGGTAAAACCGGACAATGCGAGCCGGACCTCGGCAGCACCAAAGCCATCGAGAAAACGACGCCTTCGGAGCGTTTCGACAAAATAGACGAAGATATAGTCGATCCCCAGGGTTTAGGTCCCGACCCTCAAGAACTGTTCCCCATCGACCTTGAGGCAGACGAGAACGTCCATGTTACCTGCGTGGGCAAGGACACGGATGGCTACGGTGACGCCGTGTTGGTCTTTGCGGTGACAAACAACACCGATGTCGACATGATGTTTGGCGATGTCGATGCTTATGCCTACGTCAACGGTGTCGTCCGCGACGTGCGCATGCGCCAGCCCGTCGCCGCAGGCGAAGAAACGACCGCGATGCTCACCTTTGTAGGCACCTTCGACGATCCGGACATTAACGTGAACAACGACCTCAACGACATCTACCTCAACATCTGGATGTTTGAGGAACAAAGCGGCAACGTCTACTTTAGGGACCTGGTGCACATTCCGTAGAGGATGACACTCGGCACAAGCCAAGCATGGCATATAACGCAAAACGAGGGGCGACCCAGCCGGATCGCCCCTCGTCTTTTGTGCGTCAACTATGTGCGCGAGGTTTACTTAACCACCAGGTTGACCAGCTTGCCGGGCACGCAGATGGCCTTGACGACCGTCTTGCCCTCGGTCCACTTGGCGACAGCAGCCTCGGCGGCAGCCTGCATTTCCTCGTTGGAGGCATCGCGGGACACGTCGATGCGGCCACGGACCTTGCCGAGTACCTGGACGACGATCTGCACCGTGTCCTCGATGGACTCGGCCAGGTCGAACTCGGGCCAGGCGGCGGTGTAGGCGTTGCCCTCGCAGCCAAGTGCCTCGTGCCACAGCTCGTCGGCCCAGAACGGGCAAATGGGCGCCAGGACGCTCACGATGTCCTTGGCCACGCCGTAGCACAGGGCCTTGTCGCGGTCAGCACCCTCGGTGGCGTTGAGGTAGGCGCTCGCCGCGTTGACGAGCTCCATGACGGCCGAGATCGCGGTGTTGAACTGGCCGCGATCGAAGTCCTCGGTGCACTTGGCGATGGTGCGGTGACGCTCGCGATAGAGCTTCATCGCGGTCTCGTCG
>USBA01000081.1 GCA_900552735.1 uncultured Collinsella sp.
GAGATAACGGCAGAGCCCTTCTCGGGCACGCCCGTGCCCCTGCCGAGCAAATGGATTGCGATAAAGGCAACCTCTTCTCGGGGCATGCTCACGCCCAGGGCATCCTTGATGTTTGCGGCAATCTGGAAAGCCGCGGCGTATTCGCGCGTTCCCTCCAGTTTTTGAACGTCCGATTCTGCAGCTGGGACATAGCAGCCCTGCTCGATGCGGCCAAGAGCAATGTAAAGATGCATGATGAGATTGCGGGATGCCAGCGAGCTCACCGTGACGGGCGAGGCCGTCAGAGCATCGTCCACACATGCGGCGATGGCCCGCAGGCGCTCGGCGAGTTTTGCATCGTCGGTGTCGGGCAACACGGGCCTCACCAGCGAGGCCAGGCACAGGCGCCGCTGCGACTCCCCGCCCGCAACGCGGATTCCGTAGCGTGGGCGCTTTTCGAGCGTTAAGTCAAATTGGGCGAGTTTCTGCTCTACCAGACGCATGTCATTGGACAGAGTTCGCGCCGAAACGTAGAGTAAATCCGCATACTCCTCAATCGTCACCCACTGGGACCGCATGAGGAGGTCGTTAAGAAGGAAGGACACACGGCCGTCGCGCGTATCAGGAATGCCCGGATGGGCCAGAGCCGCACCGTCTAGCAAGCGAGCAAGCTCATCTGCACATGCAACATCGATACGATACTGCCCCTTGCTGCCAACGATGCGTGCAACCCCTGCAAGGTTGTCGTTTGCGCGATGGATATAGTTTCTCACGGCGCGATCGCTTACCTCGAGACGCTTGGCAAGTACCGCGACAGCGACAGGCTGAGCGTCCTCGATCATATTTACAAGCTGCTTGACGCGAGCATCCATGTCCTCCTCCTTTCCCTGCGTCTAGTCTAACGCGGTAAAGAATGACACTCCACGTCGCGCTCGTTCCGCCAACTCGGAACAGGTTGCGGGGAGTCCAGCCGAACTTATAGGGAGCACGGAGAAAGGGCCCGAAAGCCATGTGCCGGTGTGAGATGCGCTTTCCGCAGTCATTGGGGACAGACTTAAATGAGTAGTCGTTGTGGACGTTCTTGTTTGACTAGTCGTTTAAGAACGTCCCCAATGACTAGGTGAATAGCAAAAGCCCCGCAGTCGGAGCGGACTGCGGGGCTCATGAAGAGAGGCTAGTTTGTGGGCGCTTTACCTGGCGCCCACGAGAGAGGCAACAGAGTAGAGACTACTCGTGAATGCGGGTACCGGAGAGGCCAGCCATGGTCTCGGCGGCCTTGTCCAGAGCGCCGATGATGCAGGTGCGGCCCTTGCGGGAACGGGCGAACTTGATGGCAGCGCGAACCTTGGGCTCCATGGAACCCTTGCCGAACTGACCCTCGTCTGCCAGGCGCTCGGCCTCGTCGGCGGTGAGGTCCTCGAGCTCCTCCTGGTTGGGCTTGCCAAAGTTGATGGCAACATGCTCAACGGCGGTCAGCAGGAACAGAACGTCAGCATCGCAGTCCTCGGCCAGCAGCTCGCCGCCCAGGTCCTTGTCGATGACGGCGGGAACGCCCTTGTAGCAGCCCTTGTTCTCGTAGTCGCGGACGACGGGGATGCCGCCGCCACCGCAGGCGATGACGATGAACTCGTTGTCGAGCAGGTTGAGGATGGAGTCAGCCTCGACGATCTTCTTGGGATCGGGGGAAGCGACGACGCGACGCCAGCCGCGGCCGGAATCCTCGACGAAGACCTTGGAGGGGTCCTCGGCCATGAACTCCTTGGCCTGCTCCTCGGTGTAGAAGGGGCCGATCGGCTTGGTCGGGTTCTTGAACGCGGGATCGTCCGGGTCGCACTCGATCTGGGTGACGACGGTTGCGGCGTGCCAGCGCTTATAGCGCTTGTGCATCTCGCGGCCAATGCCCTGCTGCAGGTGATAGCCGATGTAGCCCTGGGACATGGCGCCGCACTCGGGCAGCGGCATCTCGGGAGTGCCGATGGCGTCGTGGGCGGCGGCGAAGGCGTTCTGGATCATGCCGACCTGCGGGCCGTTGCCGTGGGTGATGATGATCTCGTTGCCCTGCTCGATCAGGCCGAGAAGAGCGTGAGCGGTGTTGCTCACGGCCTCGATCTGCTCAACGGGGTTGTTGCCGAGGGCGTTGCCGCCAAGGGCGACGACGATACGATCGGGCTTGCCAAGAGGCTTAGACATTGCTGGAATCCTTTCTGTAAAAGGCCTACAACCCATTAATAACCCGCGTCCGTGCGATACGCGAGTTTATTAAGGTTTATATTCTCTTTATCGCTCATTTTATTCATTTTGAAAATAGCGGAACGGTGAACGGTCGTTTTTATCCGCTCAGCGTACAGAACCCCAGCTCAAGCATATCTACGCCATTTACGTGCAACTTTATTTTAATAGAGCAGGGATTAGACCAGATTATGCAAACTATATCTTTGCTAAACACAAAACGGACAGCGCAATATCTTACTCGCGCTATACGAGATTCTATGCACTTATTGGACGAGTATGCAGCCCTGCAATAACATGGCGTTTTTCATCCAACTTAAGGAATAGACGAGTGCCTTTGCCGCGCGTCGGCCGGCAGCCGGCGAGCCGTCTCGTCGATTGCCGCTTCCAGAAAATCAAAAACTGATATTGCGCGCGCAATTGCTGCATGGTACTTTAGCGAAGAACAGCGCGGGCTGGGGCGACAGAGATCTGTCGTGAAGTTTGGGTTCGGCGACCCCGCTGCTGTCTTCTCCTTATCCGCCAGCGAACCCCTTGAGCGACGGATTGAGGAGGTCCTTACTATGACAAAAATGCTCAAGATTACGCTGAATGGCGAGACGTTTCTCGCCGACATGCTCTGGGACAAGGCTCCCGAGGCATGCAAGCTGTTCGAATCGTCCTGTCCGGTCGAGTCACGTATCTTTTCGGCCAAGATCTGCGATGCCGAGGTAACCTATCCCGTATCGGGCCCCATCGCCAATTACGAGCACATCGAGAACCCCGTCTTTCACGAGCCGGCGGGTGCCGTGAGCTGGTATGGCGGATGGTCGTCAATCTGCATCTTCTTTGACGTGTGCGAGCCCTTTGGCACCTGCAACATGTTCGCCCGCATCTGCGAAGCCGACCGCGAGCGCTTTGCCGATGCCTGCCGCAATGTCTGGGACAACCAGGGCATGTACATTAAAAACGAAATTGTCGAGATCGAAGCGGAGGCCTAAAGATGATGGATATCAACACCCTGCTCGCACTCGACCTTGCCGAGTACACCACTGCACTTGAGGCCCTCGCCGACCAAATGATGCTCGAGGAGCCCCGCGACATCGACTACATGCGTCGCCGCAAGCTCGACACCGGCCGCGAATTCGCCGTCTGGAACTTCACCGTCGGCTACTGTATGAACGCCACCGACGCCCTCTCCCTCCTGCGAGCCCAGGCCAACGAAAACGCCAACGACGGCACCGCCGACCTCGCAACGATCAACAACAGCGCCGCGCGCCTGTGCGACTGGTTCTCGGGCGCCTTCGACGTCACCGGCAAAATGGATGACACCACGGCAATCCTCGCCCACAGCCGCGACCTCTACGCCCAGGTTGAGACTCACGAACAGTTCGCGGCCCTCACCCGCGCCACCGAGCGCTATCTGGTCCAGCTCCAATTTTGGGTCGACCGCCAGATTCCCTGGCCGGCTATTAGCGACCTCGTCCACGGCTACCGCCTACGCACGGAATCCGGCGAGACAAGGTAACCAAGCAAGCAGCACCGACAACACCCCACCATCGGGATCCAAAGTAAGAATCAGAGGGCTGGAGACGCACCCAACAGCGTCCCCAGCCCCTTCGCAAAGTAGAGCACTGTTTCAGTGGCTTTGAGACCTTATCGGACCTTTGCTATCTTCCAATTTTTGTATATTTACGCACGCTATTATCCGCAAATTTTTGTATGATTTTAGGCAATTCTATCTGCCAATTTTTGTCATTTGGGGGTTTTATGCTACGCCGTAAGGTCACTGATAGGCTTTTGAGCTGGAAGAATAACTCCAATAAGGCATTACTTGTTACTGGTGCGCGTCAGATCGGCAAGAGCTATGCGATTCGCGCGTTCGGAAAAAGCAACTACGCTTCGTATTTTGAGGTCAATTTACTACTCGATGTCGAGGCAAAGAATGTGCTTATTGGCGCAAAGAACTCCGTTGACTTTATCAACCGTGTAGCCCTTCTTGCGGATGCGCCGCTTACTGAGGGGGATACGCTTGTCTTTGTCGATGAGATTCAGGAGTATCCGCAGATCGTTACGCTCATGAAGGCGTTGGTCGAGGATGGGCGCTTTAGCTATGTCTTCTCGGGGTCTATGCTTGGGACTGAGTTTAAGGGAATCTCTTCTTTTCCGGTGGGGTATGTCGAGCACATTGTTATGCGTCCAATGGATTTTGAAGAGTTTTGTTGGGCAAACAGCGTCAGTGAGAATGTGCTTGCAGGCATTCGCAGCTGCCTTGTCGAAAAGCATCCTGTCGAAAACTATATTCATGAGGCGATGCTCAAGAACTATAGAGCTTATATCGTTTGTGGCGGCATGCCGGAAGTCGTTCAGAACTATATTGATTCGGGTTATTCGCTCGTGAGCACACGTGAGCTTCAAACTCAGCTGGTCGATCAGTACAAAAGCGATATCTCAAAATATGCATCGACTCGAGCGTTTAACGTTCGGTCGATATTTGAGCAAATTCCCGTCCAGCTTGAGGCGGAGTCTCATCGCTTTGTTGTTTCGTCTCTGGGTGAGGGAGCTCGCCTTAAAAAATATGAACAGGATTTCCTGTGGCTTGTTAACGCAGGTGTTGGATTGATGGTCGCCAGGGTGACGGAGCCACGGAGTCCTCTCAAGAGGACGGAGAAAACGACAGCCTTCAAACTATACGAGTCTGATACGGGCATGCTAGCGTCGCGGTACCCCGGCAGCACTGCACGCGCTGTCTATCTTGATATGAAAACTCCCAACCTTGGTGGTCTCTATGAGAACGTGGTCGCGCAGGAACTTGTTGCCCTCGGGGCGGATGCATGGTACTACCAAACGCGTGAGGTCGGTGAAGTTGACTTTGTGATCGAAGGCGCCCACGGGCATGTTGTCCCAATCGAGGTCAAATCGGGCAAGAAGGTTCGAGCGCATGCGGCCCTCGATCGTCTGATGAGTGTGGGCGAGTACAAAATTCCCGAGGCCGTTGTACTGAGCCACGAGAATCTCAGCAAAGAGGGCAAGGTTCTGTACGTTCCAATCTACATGACGTTTTGTCTCGATGAGTTTATGGAAAAGGATGACCCCAATAACGATTTCTTGTTCGCACCCATATCTCTCTAGCCATTTGAATCCGCAATCCAGCCACGCCCACGCATCAATGCATTTCCCAAGGTGCTGCACGTTTCGCGCCAAAGGCGCGAAAAAGCAAAGGGATAAGGCGTTGCAACAGCCACGCCCCCCCATCCATCCCCAAAGTGACGCGTGGTTTCGCGGCAAAGCCGCGAAACAGCGAAGGGGACAAAAGGCCCCCACAGCCACGTCATCCATTCAGCCACACAATCCAAGGACGTAGTCGTAGCAGGATCTGAGGGCTGACCTTCGCGGACACTCCGCAGGACGAAAGAACCCCCGCCGCACGTAGTGCGCAGCGGGGGTTCTTTCATGTCCGAGGACGTCCGCGAAGGTCAGCCCTCAGATCCTGCGGTGAGAGACCTAGGCCTCGTTGTACACCGTCTTGAGCTTCAGCAGGTGAGCATAGCGGTCCATAGCGGCCTGCTCATTCTCCTTGAAGAGCTCCTCGGCGCGCTCGGGGAAGGAACGCGTCAGCGAAGCGTAACGGGCCTCGTTCATCAGGAACTCCTGATAACCGCCCGCGGGCTCCTTGGAATCGAGCGAGAACTTCTTGCCGGCAGCAGCCTCGGGGTTGAAGCGGAAGAGGTTCCAGTAACCGCACTCGACAGCCTTCTTCATCTCGGCCTGGCAGTTCTGCATGCCACCCTTCTTGATGGAGTGCATCTCGCAAGGGCTGTAGCCGATGATGAGGGACGGGCCGTCGTAGGCCTCGGCCTCGTGAATGGCCTTGAGGGTCTGAGCCGGGTTGGCGCCCATGGCGACCTGCGCCACGTAGACGTAGCCGTAGCTCATGGCGATCTCGGCCAGGGACTTCTTCTTGGTCACCTTACCGGCAGCGGCGAACTGAGCGACCTGGCCCAGGTTCGAGGCCTTGGAGGCCTGACCGCCGGTGTTGGAGTAGACCTCGGTGTCGAAGACGAAGACGTTGACGTTGTGGCCGGAAGCCAGGACGTGGTCCAGGCCACCGAAGCCGATGTCGTAGGCCCAACCGTCGCCGCCGAAGATCCAGAAGGACTTCTTGGTGAGGTAAGCCTTGTCGGCGAGGATCGCCTTGGAAGCGTCGCAGCCGCACTTCTCGAGCTCGGCAACGTAGGCAGCGGCAGCGGTCTTGGAGGCCTCGGCGTCGTTGACGGAGTCGATCCAAGCCTGGCCGGCAGCCTTGAGCTCATCGGACGGACCATCGGCAGCGATGATGTCCTGGGTAGCGGCGATCAGCTTGTGCTGAACGGCCTCATAGCCAACGGCCATGCCCAGACCGTGCTCGGCGTTGTCCTCGAACAGGGAGTTGTTCCACGCCGGGCCGTGACCGTCCTTGTCCTTGCAGTAAGGAGCGGTGGCGGCGGGGTTGCCCCAAATGGAGGAGCAGCCGGTGGCGTTGGAGATGAACATGCGGTCGCCGGCGACCTGGGTCACCAGACGTGCATAGGCGGTCTCGGCGCAGCCGGCGCAGGAGCCGGAGAACTCCAGGTAGGGCTGCTTAAACTGGCTGCCCTTGACGTTGGCCGCGATGAGCTCCTTCTTCTCGGAGACGTTCTCGACCATGTAGTCCCAAACGGGCTGCTGATCCATCTCCTGCTCGGTGGGAACCATCTCGAGGGCGCCCTTGGGGCAGACCTTGACGCAGTTGGTGCAGCCCATGCAGTCGAGCGGGGACACGGCCATGGTGAACTTCATACCCTTGGCCTTGGGGCCCATGGCGTCGAGCGTGCGGGTAGCCTCGGGCGCGGCGGCAGCCTCGTCCTCGGTCATCGCGAACGGACGGATGGTGGCATGCGGGCACACATAGGCGCACTGGTTGCACTGGATGCACTTGGTCTCGTCCCAGTGGGGAACGACCACGGCGACGCCGCGCTTCTCGTATGCGGAGGCGCCCAGCTCAAACTGGCCGTCGGCGCAACCGACGAAGGCGGAAACGGGCAGGCTGTCGCCATCCATGCGATCGATGGGCTCGAGCAGGTTCTTGACCTGCTGGGCGATGGCGGACTTGGTCTCCTCGGAGAGCTCGACGGGAGCGGCATCCTCGGCGGTAGCCCAGTCGGCCGGAACCTCGAACTTACGGAAGGCGGTAGCGCCGGCATCGATGGCCTTATGGTTGGCGTCGACGATGGCCTGGCCCTTCTTCATGTAGGACTTGGTAGCCGCGTCCTTCATGTACTGCAGGGCGTCCTCGGCGGGCAGGACCTTGGCCAGCGCGAAGAAGGCGGACTGGAGCACCGTGTTGGTGCGCTTGCCCATGCCGACCTTAGCGGCCAGGTCGATAGCGTCGATCAGGTAGACGTTGACGTTGTTGTTCGCGATGTAGCGCTTGGCCACGGCGGGCATGTGCTCGGCGAACTCCTCGTCACTCCACTGGCAGTTGACCAGGAAGGTGCCGCCCGGCTTGACGTCGCGGACCATCTTGAAGCCCTTAACGATGTAGCTGGGGTTGTGGCAAGCGACAAAGTCGGCCTTGGTCACGTAGTACGGCGAGCGAATCGGGGAATCACCAAAGCGCAGGTGCGAAACGGTGACGCCGCCGGTCTTCTTGGAGTCGTACTGGAAGTAGGCCTGGACGTACTTGTCGGTGTGGTCGCCGATGATCTTGATCGAGTTCTTGTTGGCGCCCACGGTACCGTCGCCGCCCAGACCCCAGAACTTGCACTCGATGGTGCCGGGGGCCGCGGTGTTGGGACAGTTCTTATCCTCGGGCAGGGACAGGTTGGTGACATCGTCCACGATGCCGATGGTGAACTGGCGCTTCATCTCGTCCTTCTTCAGCTCGTTATACACGGCGAACACGGAGGCGGGAGGCGTGTCCTTGCTGCCCAGGCCGTAACGGCCGCCGATGACCTTGATGTCGTTCCAGCCGGCGTTGGCCAGGGCGGTGACAACGTCCTGATACAGAGGCTCGCCCTGGGAGCCGGGCTCCTTGGTGCGGTCCAGAACGGCGATCTTCTTGGCGGTGGCGGGAATGGCCTCGATCAGCTTCTCGGGAGCGAAGGGGCGGAACAGGCGGACCTTCACCAGACCCACCTTCTCGCCGTGGGCGTTCAGGTAGTCG
>USBA01000082.1 GCA_900552735.1 uncultured Collinsella sp.
ATTCTGCCGGGCTATACGCACATGCAGCACGCTCAGCCCGTGCTGCTGTCGCATCATCTGCTGGCGTATTCCTGGATGTTCGCGCGCGACTTTACACGCCTGAAGGCCGCCTTTGATGCCGCCGACAACTGCCCGTTGGGTGCTGCCGCTCTTGCCGGTACGAGCTATCCGCTCGATCGCCAGATGACGGCTGCCGAGCTCGGCTTTGCGGGCGTGATTCCCAACTCGCTCGATGCTGTTTCGGACCGTGACTTCCTGCTCGACCTGCATTACGCCGGTTCCGTCATGGCGATGCACCTGTCGCGTCTGTCCGAGGAGATCGTGCTGTGGTCGAGCTCCGAATTTGGCTTTATCACGCTTTCCGACTCCTACTCTACTGGCTCGTCCATCATGCCGCAGAAGAAGAATCCCGACTTTGCCGAGCTTATCCGCGGCAAGAGCGGCCGAGTCTATGGCAACCTGGTGCAGCTGCTCGTGACCATGAAGGGCCTGCCGCTTGCTTATAACAAGGACTTGCAGGAGGACAAGGAGGGCGCCCTCGATACCGCCCATACACTCATGCAGTGCCTGTCCGTTATGGCCGGTATGATTTCGACCTGGACCGTCAACGAGGATGCCATGGCGCGCGAGTGCGGTGTGGGGCACCTTGCCGCCACCGATGTTGCCGATTACCTGGCCAAACGTGGCCTGCCGTTCCGCGAGGCACATGCCGTGGTGGGCCATTTGGTCCTGATGTGTGAGAAGCGCGGCTGCAACCTTGAGGACCTGCCGTTTGAGGTGTTCCAGGAGGCGAGCCCGCTCTTTGAGCACGACATTACCGAGGCGCTCGACATCCCGTCGATTGTCGCCGCGCGCACGACCGAGGGCGGCACCGCCCCTGCCGCCGTTGCCGTGCAGCTGCAGCGTGCCGAGGCACAGCTTGAGGCCGACAAAGGCGTATTTGGATTGCTGACCAAGGTCGTCGAAATGGGCCACGGGGTAAAGTAGGGGTTTGGCTGAAGCTGTTTTGGCCATTATTTATTGATAAATCGTTGTTGCTTTTACGGGCGTCTGCTGGTGCGGGCGCCCGTATTTTGTTGCTATGGGGGAGGGGCTTGTCGAGAACTTCTGTAGGACCTTTGGGCAGGTTGTGAAGGGGGTGCGTTCACGGGCGGCAACTGACCGTCCGCTTGGTTCGGTGCGGTTGATGCGCGGTCGGATGGTACTCTAATCGGGCCTCGAAACAGAAGTGACACATATGGAGCGCTTTAATAAATTGTAGCGTTTCAATAAACAGCTTTTTGTTTAACTGCAGCTAAAACTCTGTTACGATGCAGTCCAGGCGGGTGCCGGAATGGGACTTGGGCACGCGCGAACCTACTTGAAAGGCTACCTTATGGCTATCGAGAAGACCTTCATCATGATTAAGCCCGATGCTGTGCGCGACCGCAAGATCGGCGAGATCGTTGCTCGCATCGAGCGCAGCGGCCTTGTCATCGAGCGCATGGAGATGACCACGCTCGAGCGCGCTACCGTCGAGGAGCACTACGCCCATCTGGCCGACAAGCCCTTCTTTGGCGGTCTCTGTGACTTTATGACGAGCGGTCCGGTTGTCAAGATGGTCGTTTCCGGTCTCTCCGCTGTTTCCAAGATGCGCACCCTTATGGGCGCTACCAACCCGCTTGATGCTGCCCCCGGCACCATTCGCGGCGACTTCGCTGTTGATGTCAACGCTAACGTGATCCACGGCTCCGACTGCTTGGAGAACGCCGAGATCGAGATCAAGCGCTTCTTTGGCTAAACCAGCTTTGACTCCTTAAAGCTGTTAGCGTGTGGCTTGGGCGCCGCGGAATTCCATCCGCGGCGCTCTTTTTATTTCAGTAGACTTTTGTTAAATGCCCACAAATCTACTAAAGAGCCCCCGTCCGGACGTTTCTTTCGGGCGGGGGCTGGCGTTAGCGTATGGCTTTGTAAGTCTTTAGGCTTCGTCGACGACCTTGAGGCCACGCGTGTGGTCGATCTCGTTGAGGAGATTGACGCGACGCTCGTGGCGACCACCCTCGAACTCGGCGTCGAGCCACTCGTCGACAATCATCTTGGCGAGTTCAGATCCCACGACGCGGGCGCCAAAGGCAAGCACGTTGGTGTTGTTGTGCATGCGCGAGAGCTTGGCGCTGAAGGGCTCGGAGCACACGACGGCGCGCACGCCCTCGACCTTGTTGGCGGCCAGGCTAATCCCGACGCCGGTGCCGCAGATCAGGATGCCCAGGTCGACGTCGCCGTTGGCAACGGCCTTACCCACCTTGTAGCCGGCGATGGGGTAGTCAAAGCTCTCGGAGGTGTCGGTGCCAAAGTTCACGACTTCGCAGCCGCGCTCCTTCAGGTGCTCGGAGATGATGTTCTTGAGCTCGACGGCGGCGTGGTCGTTGCCGATACCGATCTTCATGGATGGTTCCTCTCTGGTCTGTGCGGCGAGATTGCTAAAGGTTTTACCGCGTTCGACTGCATGATAGCGCGACTTTTGTGTAAACGCTCGGGCGTTTTTTGGTCAAATGCTTTAGTTTGCAGCAAGACTAGCTTTTCATGAATGAATGCCGCCAGATTGCGCTTGAACGCCGTCCGCCGGAACTATGGTTGCGGTTTTCGATGCATTGTTATCAAATAAAAGAGCTAACTATTTTTGAGAGCCCAGCCCGTTATACAAGTAGGAGATACCTATGCCTACCGATTCCCTTCGTGATGCCGCGTTTTGCGATGTTTTGAACCGCGAGCTTGTCTGTGCACTCGGCTGCACCGAGCCCATTGCCGTTGCCTATGCAGCGGCGCTGGCGAGCCAGACGCTCGGTTGCGAACCCGACCATATGGACGTTGCCTGCTCGGGCAACATCATCAAGAACGTTAAGAGTGTGACCGTGCCCAACTCGGGCGGTATGCATGGTATTGAGGCCGCGGCCGTGCTGGGTGCCGTGGGCGGCGACGCCAAGAGCGCGCTCGAGGTGCTCGAGAGCGTTGACGATAAAGACCGTGCTCGCGTGGCCGAGCTCCTCGCCGACGCCGGCTACTGCGATGTGTCGCTTGTCGAGGGCGTGCCCAACCTCTACATCAAGGTGACTGCGACGGCCGGGGGCCATACCGCGGTCGTCGAGATTACCGACCACCACACCAATGTCACGTGCCATACGCTCGACGGTATTCCGGTATGCGGCAAGTCAGCGGGGGAGTGTGCTGCCTGCGCCGAGCGCGTCGTGGCCGAGCGGGCGGCAGATAGCGCCGACACGCCCATGTCGATTGAGTCCATTATCGACTTTATCGAGGACGGCGATGTTGAGGGCGCCCGCGCTGCCGTTGAGCGTCAGATCGAGCTTAACGGTGCAATCAGCGCCGAGGGTCTTGCGCACGCATGGGGTGCCGAGGTGGGCCGTACGCTGCTGGGCGCTCGTGCCGATGACGTCGCCTGTCGTGCCCGTGCCCGTGCAGCCGCCGGGTCCGACGCCCGCATGAACGGCTGCGCGCTGCCGGTCGCCATTGTGTGCGGCTCGGGCAACCAGGGCATTACCTGTGCATTGCCCGTTATGGAGTATGCCGAGTACCTGCGCTGCGACCACGATCGCCTGGTGCGCGCCGTGATGCTGTCCGATCTTGTCGCTGTGCATATCAAGAGCTATATCGGTGCACTCTCGGCGTTTTGCGGTGCTATTTGCGCCGCATGCGGTGCCGGCGCCGCGATTACCTGGCTGTGCGGTGGCACGCGCGAGCAGATTGGCGCGACGGTCTCGAATACGCTTGGCAACGTGGGCGGCATCGTGTGCGACGGCGCCAAGGCGAGCTGTGCCGCCAAGATTTCCGCTGCCGTTGATGCGGCGATTCTGGGCCATGATATGGCCATGCAGGGCCGCGGCTTCCGTGCCGGTGAGGGCCTGATCCAAGATACCGTTGAGCAGACGATCGCCAGTATGGGCTACGTAGGCCGCGTGGGCATGAAGGACACCGACGTCGAGATCCTCAACATCATGATCGGCAAAACCCAGGTTTGTTAGTTACGCGGTTTTACCAAACCGCGTACCAGTCGACGCTGCAAACGCCCCTAAGCGGCAATCTGCCTTTCAATCGTCGGGCATGGCCAGAAGGCCTATGCCCTCCTCTTTCAAGGCACATTGCTCGCTTGGGGGCGTTTTCGCTGACTTATGCTCAACCTACGACGCTATTTTGTTTGGAGCGAGGAGTCCTATGACAGTTCGTCGGCTACTTGATGTTCGTAGAAGGCCTCGATTACGGCGTTGAAGTCGCGGGCGAAGTCTTCCATGGTTCCGCTCCAGGTGGCTCGGCTGGGTTTTCCCTGGCCAACATAGGCGGTTTGAATGCCGCAGGCGGGGCTGGGGAAGTCGCGCTTGGGATCGTTGCCCACCATAAGGACCTCGTTTGGCTCGAGCCCCATCACCTGAAGCTGCTCGAGATAGTAGGCGGCATCGGGCTTGCAGCGGGTGGCGTTTCCCATGTGCGTGACGAGCTCAAAGGGGGCGTCGGCCAGGTCGCCCCAGCCCATGCGGCACTCGATGGCCCCCTGCGGAAAGCTGGGGTTGGTAAAGAGCGCGCAGCGCAGCCCTGCGTCCTGTACGGCCTGGAGCGCGGCGTGCGCGCCCGGCATGGCGTGAGCGTTAATGACATCGTCGTTCTTGTATGGAAGAACTTCGCGGTCGTAGTAGGTAAACGCCTCGTAGATGAGGGGATCGGAGAGGCAGATGCCGCATCGGCGCTCAACCTCGGTGCGGTAAAACTCAAGATTGGTGCGGTTATCCGTGCCGCTTCGGCGATTGGCGTTGAGGTCGACCAGGATGGTGCCGAGGCGCGCCATCGTGCCACCGCGGCTGCGGCGACCGATATCCGCGAGCATCGACGAGACATCCTTAAAATAGCGAAGGATGAACGCGTTGAGGTTGATGCTAAGAAGCGTCTCGTCCATATCGAAAACGACTGCTTTGAGCACGCGGGCACCTTTCTCGATAAATCGTTCCAGAATCGTTGCTCCGGATACTTTACCCCAAAGCCGTATGCCTAACTGCCTATCGTCAACTTATGGGGACGGTCGTCCACAAGATTGCGAAAAAGTCTCCATACGAGTAAAAAATCGCAGTTCACGCTTGAAATCGAAATGATTTCCCCGTAACCTATACGAACGTGATTGCATAAGCGTCACATTAGTATCTGTCGGCTCCCGAGTGTTCCTAAACGTTGTGTGCTTGTCGCACCCTTCTGTAGGTCCTAGCAATCGGGGCCCCGTAGTTCGAAAGGGGTCCACCTTTGAGTGAGATTCAGAACTCGTCCATTTTCTCTCTTGACGATGTCAATGAGGAGGAGATGAACAACCTCATCGACGGTACGATTACCGACTTTGATGAGGGCGATCTCGTTAACGGCACTGTCGTTAAGATCGAGCATGACGAGGTGCTCGTTGACATCGGATTCAAGTCCGAGGGCGTTATCCCGGTCCGCGAGCTGTCCATCCGCAAGGACGCTAACCCTGCAGACATCGTTGCACTCGGTGATCCCATCGAGGCTCTGGTTCTCCAGAAGGAGGACAAGGACGGTCGTCTGGTCCTGTCCAAGAAGCGTGCCGAGTACGAGCGTGCTTGGAACCGCATCGAGGAGAAGTTCAACTCCGGCGAGAACGTCGAGGGCGAGGTTATCGAGGTTGTCAAGGGCGGCCTGATCCTCGACATCGGCCTGCGTGGCTTCCTGCCTGCTTCCCTCGTCGACCTCCGTCGCGTCAAGGACCTCACCTCCTACATGGGCACTCGCATCGAGGCCCGCGTCATCGAGATGGACCGCAACCGCAACAACGTCGTCCTCTCCCGTCGCGTCGTGCTCGAGGAGTCCCGTAAGGCCGAGCGCTCCGAGATCCTGTCCAAGCTCAAGTCTGGCATGCGTCTCCAGGGCACCGTTTCCTCCATCGTCGACTTCGGCGCCTTTGTCGACCTCGGCGGTATCGACGGCCTCATCCACATCTCCGAGCTCTCCTGGAACCACGTCAACCATCCTTCCGAGGTTGTCAAGGTCGGCCAGGAGGTCGAGGTCGAGGTTCTCGACGTCGATCTCAACCGCGAGCGCATCTCCCTGGGTCTCAAGCAGACCACCGAGGATCCGTGGCGCGCACTGGTCAAGAAGTACCCCGTCGGCGCTATCGTCGAGGGCACTGTGACCAAGCTTGTCCCGTTCGGCGCTTTCGTCGACCTGGGCGAGGGCATCGAGGGCCTGGTGCACATCTCCGAGATGGCCAACAAGCACGTCGATCAGCCTTCTCAGGTCACCCACGTGGGCGACAAGGTTCAGGTCAAGGTCATGGAGATCGACCTCGACCGTCGTCGTATCTCCCTGTCCATGAAGTCTGCTGCTGAGACTCTGGGCGTCGAGATCGAGGTCACCCCGCTGCCTTCCGAGAAGAAGGACGAGGAGACCGACGCCGAGTAAATCGGTTTGACGATCACTTGTTTAAGGGATCCGTCCGCAATGGACGGGTCCCTTTTTGCATTTGGTGCCGAGATGCATGATGCTGCCCATGCTATCCACAAGCTATTTGGTTGTCGGTGCATGAAAAAATGCCGACATCCCGCCTCGGGGAGGAGGCGGGAACGCACCGAGTAGACGGAGGGGTGCGGAGCGCGGTCGCGTCTCGACTGACGACGTTGCCCATCGACAGGATTATTGTAGCGCATGGCGGTTCTTGGTATATCGTGTCGAGCGTTTGCGTTGTGCCATTGCCTGCGGCAACGGTGTGTTACACTCTTGCACTGCTGAGTGGGCCAGACGGTCGCGCGATGTGCTGCTTGCAGTACGCGTGAGGAAAGTCCGGGCTCCAGAGGGCGGGATGCCGGCTAACGGCCGGGCGGAGTGATCCGACGGAAAGCGCCGCAGAAAAGAAGACTCCCACCTGCGCCGCAAGGCGTAAAGGGAAAAGCTGAAACGGTGGTGTAAGAGACCACCAGCGTCGTGGCAACACGGCGGCTTGGCAAGCCCCATCCGGAGCAAGCGCGAATAGGAACGCTATGGGCCGGCCCGGTCCGCGTTCGGGTAGCGTGCGTGGAGCTGCACGGTAACGTGCAGACAAGATAAATGACCGTTCACGACAGAACCCGGCTTATAGGCCCACTCAGCACTTTGTTGACGCTGCGAACCCGTCAGCGCGGCAATCTGCCTTTCAAGCCTTCGGGCATGACCATAAGGTCAATGCCCTCGTCTTTCAAGGCACCTTGCTCGCGCTGACGGGTTCTCCCTGTTGGTGACGGTATCATTGGCGTTTCCGTTCTTGTTGGCGAGGGCAATGGTGCTGTCTTTGCCGTATTATTGAGGCTGTTTGTTGCCGCGCTTTATTCTGTTGAGGGGCTTTGTTGGACAGCTATTTTACTCTGCAATCGAATATTGAGGCTTCGGGCGAGTTTGTGGACCGCAAGAGCCGTTTTATTGCCCAACTGGTCCATATTGAGTCCGAGGATGAGGCGAATGCCTTTATCGAGATGGTTCGCAAGCGTCATTACGACGCTCGGCATAATGTGCCCGCGTGGATTTTGGTCGATGGACGCGAGCGCCAGAGCGATGACGGTGAGCCGAGCCGCACGAGCGGTATGCCGACGCTCGAGGTGTTGCGCGGTGCGGGACTCAAAAATGTTTGCTGCGTAGTGACGCGCTATTTTGGTGGCACGTTGTTGGGGCCTGGTGGCTTGGTACGCGCCTATACCGCGGCGACGCAGGCGGCGGTGGCCGCTGCTCAGGAGGCCGGGCAGATCGTCGAGATGACGAGCGTCGTGCCTGTTGACGTGCATGTGGCCTATCCGCAGTATGAGCAGGTGCTTCGCTTGGCGCAGGATTCGGGTGCCAAGGTTTCGGATACCGATTACGCGGATGCCGTGACACTTCATTTGGTGTTTAAGGCGGGGGAGCAGGAGCCGTTTTGCGCCAAGATGCGCGAGCTTATGGCGGGGCGCGAGGAGATTGAGGTCGGCGCTCCTGAATTTGCCGAGTTCTAACGGCGACGGCCGGCGTGCTTTTGGATGAATCCCAAGTGCGCCGGCCGTCGTTTTTCTGTTGCCGCCGTTTACTCGGCGAGCTGCTTTAGCACATCGCAGGCGATCTCGACGGCATCGTCGATGCAGCCGGGGCAGCTGCGGAGCGGACCCTTGTCCGATCCGATGCCCTTGAGCGTGCCGCAGACGGTCGTCGTGTTCTTCTCGACAAAACGCTTGGCGATTTCGCGCGACAGCTTGTAGGTCTGGCCTTTGGTCTTGGGGTTTTCCATGCCGTCGCTCATTACAAAGCCCATGATGGCCACGGCGCCCGAGATGGCGCCGCAAGTCTCGGTCATGCCACCCATGCCGGCGCCAAAG
>USBA01000083.1 GCA_900552735.1 uncultured Collinsella sp.
ATGCGGAGTTAAACTGCTATTATATTGCCCTTTGCGGCTCCAAAACCATTAATACACCACCCAAAATTCAACGGGGGCCCCCCCCACCCCCCCCCCCCCTGCCAGGTTTCCATAGTACTGGCGAAGCAGTTTTATAGTTCTGGCGAAGCAGTCCTTGAGATCCGCCTTGCCTTATGCCAAGAACTCCTTGGTGGTCGCCACGATGTTGGCGGCGTCCAGGCCGTACTTGTGCAGGAGCTCGGCGCCCGGGCCGGACTCGCCAAAGGTGTCGTTGACGCCGATCTTCTTGAGCGGCGTCGGGCACTGCTCGCACAGGACGTCGGCAACGGCGCTGCCCAGGCCACCGATCACGGAGTGCTCCTCGACGGTCACGACGTGGCCGGTCTTGGTGGCGCTCTTGACGATCAGGTCGGCATCGATGGGCTTGATGGTGTGCATGTTGATGACCTCGGCGTCGATGCCCTCGGTAGCGAGCTGCTCGGCGGCCTCGAGAGCCTCGCCGACCATCAGGCCGCAGGCGATGATGGTCACATCGGCGCCCTCGCGCATGACAATGCCCTTACCCAACTCGAACTTGTAGGTCTCGGGGTCGTTGATAACCGGCGAGGCCAAACGGGCGAAGCGCATGTACACCGGACCGTCGCACTCGTAGGCGGCGCGCGTCACGGCGCGGGCCTCGACGTCGTCGGCAGGAACGATCACGGTCATGCCGGGGATGACGCGCATGAGGGCGATGTCCTCGCAGCACTGGTGCGTGGCGCCATCCTCGCCCACCGAGATACCGGCGTGCGTGGCGCCGATCTTAACGTTGAGGTGCGGGTAGCCGATGGAGTTGCGGACCTGCTCAAAGGCGCGGCCGGCGGCGAACATGGCAAAGGTACTCGCAAAGGCAACGCGACCGGTGGTTGCGATACCGGCGGCGACGCCCATCAGGTTGCTCTCGGCAATGCCCACATCGAAGAAGCGGTCGGGGCAGGCGGCCTTAAATTTGCCGGTCTGCGTGGCGGCGGCCAGGTCGGCGTCGAGGACCACAAAGTCATCGTGCTCGTTGGCGAGCTCGACGAGGGCCTCGCCGTAGCTTACGCGCGTGGCGATTTTCTTGACGTCTGCCATCCTAGAGCTCCTCTCCGGCGGCCGTGAGCTCTGCCATGGCCTGCTCAAACTGTTCATCGTTGGGGGCCTTGCCGTGCCAACCCACCTGGTTCTCCATAAAGGAAACGCCCTTGCCCTTCATGGTCTCGGCGATAATGGCGGTCGGCTGGCCCTTAGTAGCGCGAGCCTCGGCAAAGGCGGCGCGGATCTGATCGAAATCGTTGCCGTCGGCGAGCTCCACCACGTGGAACTTAAAGGCGCGGAACTTGTCGGCGAGCGGCATGGGGTCGTTAACCTCCTCGACGGGGCCGTCGATCTGCAGGCCGTTATGGTCGACGATCACGCAGAGGTTGTCGAGCTGCTGGTTGCCGGCAAACATGGCGGCCTCCCAGACCTGGCCCTCCTCGCTCTCGCCGTCGCCCAGCAGGGCGTACGTGCGGTAAGTATCGCCCCAGTGCTTGGCGGCAACCGCCATGCCCACGGCAGCGGAGATGCCCTGGCCCAGCGAGCCGGTGGACATATCGACGCCCGGGGTGTCGTTCATGTTGGGATGGCCCTGCAGGTGGCTGCCGATATGACGCAGCGTCTCGAGGTCCTCCTTGGGGAAGAACCCGCGCTCGGCGAGCACGGCGTACAGACCCGGAGCACAGTGGCCCTTGGAGAGCACAAAGCGATCGCGGTCGGCCTTGCGGGGATCGGCCGGGTCGACGTTCATTTCCTCAAAGTACAGATAGGTCATGATGTCGGCAGCGCCGAGCGAACCGCCCGGATGGCCGGACTTGGCAGCGTGCACTCCGGTGACGATGCCCTTCCTTACCTCGTTGGCAACCTTTTTGAGCTCTTCGTCGCTCATTGTGCCTTCCTTTCATCCTCATTAGACAAAATGCGCACGGCACCGAAGGTAATCCCAACACAGCCGCAATGCACGTACGTCATTCATTATGCTGGAAACTGATGGCTTTACCAGAGTTTTTATCATTATTTGAACAATTTAGCAGGCAGAACCGCTGATGAAACGGTTTATCAATGTGAACGTCTTTTGGATGGAACGCGGTCGCCCCTACGCGTTAATGTCCTTAAAGCCCTCGCCGAAGGCTTCCGTAACGTCGGCAACCGTCACGATGGCATGAGGATCGCGCTCGCGCACAATCGTCTTGAGGGTATTGAGCTCTCGACGGCTCACGATGACCATAATCACCGGCTTCTCGGCACCCGAATACATGCCAGTCGCCTTAAACTTGGTACAACCACGACCCAGACCATACATGATATCGGCAGCGATATCAGGGAACTTGTCCGAGATGATGAGTACCATACGGCGCTTGTTGCCACCATCGACCACGGCATCGATCACGTAGCCGCTAATGACCATCGAAAGGCCTGCATATAGTGCGTTTTCGATTGAAAAGACCGGAGCCGATAGCGCGCATACGGCAACATCGATCGCCATGACGGTCGAGCCCACCGGCAGCGAGGTGTTACGCGAGATGATTTGGCCAATCGTGTCCGAGCCGCCGGTGTTGGCGCCGGCGCGCAACACCATGCCGTAACCGATGCCCGTAATAATGCCGCCCCACATAGCGGGAAGCATCAGGTCCGCATCCGCCAGAGGTGCTACAAACGGGGCGAACAGATCGGTAAAGAAGCCCAGTAGCACAAAGCCCGTCGCGGTCTGCACCACGTAGAACATGCCGCCCTCGCGCATAACGACCAGCAACAGCAAGGCGTTCATCACGATCGTCTGAATACCAACGGGAAGCGACACGCCTCGCGCCGTGCCGACCGCCTGGATAATGGTGGCAAGGCCCGTAACGCCACCGGCAGCAAGGCCGTTGGGAATCAAAAACAGGTCGGTCGCAATAGCGGCCAGAGCGCACCCCAACATAATCTGGGGCAGGTCGTGAAAGAAGTTCATCGAAAGAATGCGCTTGATGTCCAGACGATATGCCATGCTGCCTCCCTCAAAAAAGCGCACCCAAACGGATGCGCTTCGAACTTCTTCTTGTATTCGATTCTACCGATTCGCCGAACAAAAACCACCCCTGCGCAGGGTTTATTCTGGATACAAACCCGTCCAACCGTTGGGCTTGGCATCGGCTTGAAGCCACGATGTTTTAGACCTCCGAGCCTTCTGCATCGGCGTTGCCGGTCGCCCAGCGATGGTAGCCAATAACAAACGGGTCCAGGTCGCCATCGTCAAGAACTGCCTCGACGTTGCTGGTCTCCACGCCCGTGCGTAGGTCCTTGACCATCTGGTACGGGTAGAGCACGTAGCTGCGAATCTGGTTGCCAAAACCAATCGTGGTCTTGGGTCCGCGGATCTCATCCAGGGCCTCGGCGCGCTTCTCGAGCTCAATCTCGTACAGGCGAGCCTTGAGGATCTGCATGCACGCAGCCTTGTTCTGAATCTGGCTGCGCTCGTTTTGGCAGGTAACCACAATGCCGCTGGGAAAATGCGTTACGCGCACAGCAGAGTCGGTGGTGTTGACGCCCTGACCGCCCGGGCCGCTCGCGTGGTACACGTCCACGCGGATGTCGTCGGGGTTGATCTCGATGTCGATATCATCGGGCAGTACGGGAATGACCTCGACGCCGGCAAATGTAGTCTGACGGCGCTTCTTATCATCGGTGGGGCTAATACGTACCAGACGGTGCACACCGGCCTCGGCACGCAGCATGCCAAAGGCATCCTTGCCTTCGACGGTAAAGGTCGCGCGATCGATGCCGATGACCTCGGCCGCGGGACAGTCGTTGATGGTGACCTTCCAGCCGCGACGCTGGCAGTACTTCATGTACATCTTAAAGAGCATGAAGGTCCAGTCCTGCGCCTCCAGACCACCCTGTCCGGGCTTGATGGTCACGATGGCATCGCCGTGATCGAACTCACCGGTAAACCAGCTCGAAAGCTCAAGCTCATCGATGGCACGGGCCAGGCGCTCAGCCGTGGCTGCAGCCTCCTCGCGAAGGGCGGCGGCGTCGGGGTCATCCCCCATCTCCTCGGCAAGCTCCAGCGCGGCGCGGGCATCGGAAAGCTCGCCGCGCGCGGTGTCCACGGCAGCGATATCTTCCTTGGTGCGCGCGATCTCCTCCATGGTGGCACGGGCGGCGTCGGCGTCATCCCAAAAGCCAGGGGCAACACTTTTGGCCTCGAGCTCGGACACGCGGGTACGCTTCTCGTCCAGGTGGAGATATGACTCGACCTCACCGAGCCGGTCCGCAAACGCGTCCAGCTCGGCGGGCGTTACCTCTAAAGCCTCAGCCATTAACGATTCCTGCCGTGGCAGTACTTAAACTTCTTGCCGCTACCGCAGGGGCACGGGTCGTTGCGGCCCACGTTGACGTACGGATCGTCGCTCTCGGACTTGCGATAGGTGGTCACCTTGCCACCGTTGTTGACGGCAGCCGGACCACCCTGGACAGCCGTGCGGGCCTGCACCTGCGCCTGCTTGCGCAGCACCGAGTCGCCGTTGTCACCATCGACCTCGGCAGGGCCGGAGAAGCGCGCGCCCTCGAGCGCGGGCTCCTCCTTGTGCTCCACGGCACGCGGGGCAGCCTTGATCTCGATGCGCAGAACCGTGCGCAGGTAATCCTCATACATGGTATCGACGAGTATCTGGAACGCGCCGTAGGCCTCGGTCTTGTACTCAACCAGCGGGTCGCGCTGGCCAAAGCCGCGCAGGCCGATGCCGGTCTTGAGGTAGTCCATCTCCTGCAGGTAGTTCATCCAGCGGGTATCGATGACGCGCAGCATGACCTGGGTATTGAGCTCGCGCATCAGGTCCTCACCCAGACGCTCGGCCTTCATGTTGTAGCACTTCTCAACATAGGCCAAGACATCGGCAGCCAGGGCTTCAAAGTCCTCGTCGGGGAACTTCGGCGTATCGATGTGGCCGGTTAGCTCCACAACCCACTTGCGCAGGCCCTCCAGGTCGCGCTCGCCCTCGTGGCTGTCCTTGGTGCAGAACTCCTGCACGCAGCGGTACACGGTATCGTGCATGACCTCGGTGATGTGGTCGGTCAGGTCCTTGCCGTCCAGAATCTTGTTGCGCTCGGCGTAGATGACCTGGCGCTGCTTGTTCATGACGTCGTCGTACTCAAGGACGCTCTTACGCATGGAGAAGTTGATGCTCTCGACCTTGTGCTGGGCGCTCTCGACGGCCTTGGAGATGATCTTGTGCTGGATGGGCATGTCGTCGCCCATGTCGGCCGTGACCATCATCTTGGAGACGCGGTCCATCTTGTCGCCGCCGAACAGGCGCATGAGGTCGTCCTCGAGCGACAGGTAGAACTGGGTCTCGCCCGGATCGCCCTGACGACCGGAGCGGCCGCGCAGCTGGTTGTCGATACGGCGGGACTCGTGGCGCTCGGTGCCGATAACGGTCAGGCCGCCGGCGGCAAGCACGCGCTCGCGCTCGGCCTTGCAGGTCTCCTTGGCCTCGGCGTTAAACTGCTCGAGCTGCTCGGGCGTCACGTCCTCCATGGTCAGGCCCTCGTACTCAAGGCGCTCGCGCACCAGCTCGTCGGGGTTGCCGCCCAGCAGGATGTCGGTACCACGACCGGCCATGTTGGTGGCGATGGTCACGGCGCCGTAGCGTCCGGCCTGGGCAACGATGTGGGCCTCGCGTTCATGGTGCTTGGCGTTGAGGACCTCGTGTGCGATGCCGCGCTTGGTAAGGGCGGCGGACAGCTTCTCGGAGCTCTCGATGGAGACGGTGCCCACCAGGACCGGTTGGCCCTTGGTGTGACGACGCTCAACGTCGTCGGCAACGGCGTTGTATTTAGCCTGAATGGTGCGGTACACCAGGTCCTCGTGGTCCACGCGCTGCACGGGCTTGTTGGAGGGGATGACCTCGACGGGCAGCTTGTAGATCTCGCGGAACTCAGCATCCTCGGTAAGTGCCGTGCCGGTCATGCCGGAGAGCTTGTCATACAGACGGAAGTAGTTCTGCAGGGTGATGGGGGCCAGGGTCTGGTTCTCCTCGCGTACGAGCACGCCCTCTTTGGCCTCAATGGCCTGGTGCAGGCCCTCGGAGTAACGGCGGCCTTCCATAATGCGGCCGGTGAACTCGTCGACGATCTTGACCTCGCCGTTGGTGACCACGTACTGCTTATCACGGTGGAACATGTACTGGGCCTTCAGCGCCTGCTGCAAGTGGTTGACCAGCTGGCCGGAGAGATCGGCATAGATGTCATCGATACCCAGGCGGCGCTCGATCTTCTTAAGACCGCGCTCGGTGGCGGCGATGGTGTGCTTGGCCTCGTCCATGACATAGTCGCCCGTGGGCTCCACGTCCTCGGTGGCGGTGAGCATGTCGTGCGACACGTCCTCACCGCGCTCCAGGCCGCGCACGGCGCGCGCGAAGTCCTTGTAGGTGCTGGCGGACTTAGTGCCGGCGCCCGAGATAATGAGCGGCGTCCTGGCCTCGTCGATCAGGATGGAGTCGACCTCGTCGACGATGGCGTAGCTGTGGCCGCGCTGAACACGCTGCTCGGGGCGGGTAACCATGTTGTCGCGCAGATAATCGAAACCGAACTCGGAGTTGGTGCCGTACGTGACGTCGGCCTGGTAGGCTGGGCGCTTCAGCTCGAGCGGCATGTTGTTCTGCAGCAGACCGACGGTCATGCCCAGATACTTGTAGATGCGACCCATCCACTCGGAGTCGCGCTTGGCCAGGTAGTCGTTGACGGTGACGACGTGCACGCCCTTACCGGCGATAGCGTTGAGATAGCCGGCCAGCGTGGAGACGAGGGTCTTGCCTTCGCCGGTCTTCATCTCGGCGATGTGGCCCTCGTGCAGCGCCATGGCACCGATGAGCTGTACATCAAAGTGACGCATGCCCATGGTGCGCTTGGAAGCTTCGCGCACGGTGGCAAAGGCCTCGGGGAGCATGTCGTCGAGCGACTCGCCGTTGGCGTAGCGCTCACGGAACTTATCGGTCTGGGCGCGGAGCTCCTCCTCGGTCATCTTCTCAAACTGAGGCTCAAGACCGTTGATCTTGTCGACGATCTTGTAGTAGCGCTTCAGGTCCTTATCGGATCCAAAGGACAGCAGCTTTGACATGAATCCCATGTGGTTTTCCTTTTGGCCATCGCCCACGGCATGAAACCTTGGACGAGTTAAACACAGATATTTGTACTTTAGCCAAACAAGGCGCCGCCTATGCGGTCGACACGCTCGACCACGTAATAACTACGACAGCCTGCCAAAAAGGGACTGGTTTATTTTGGCAACTTTTATCTGGGAAAACGCCGCCTCTCTGCCATTTGGTGCAAATCAACCTGTCCCATTCGCACCAACCTGGTGCAATGGGGACGGGTTAGCTTGCACCAATAAAAAGAAAAGGGCCGCGCACCCAAATGGATGCGCGGCCCTTATGCCATGAATGCGAGTGTTTCCGCGGCGAGCTATTTACTCAGCAGCCTCGGTGGTCTCGGCCTCGGCAGCGGCCTCCTCGACGGGAGCCTCTGCGGGAGCCTCGGCAGCCTGCTTGGCAGCCTCCTCGGCGAACTTAGCGGCACGCTTAGCCTTCTCGGCAGCCTTAGCCTCAGCGGCGGCCTTGCGAGCGGCCTCGGCCTCAGCAGCCTTGGCGGCCTTGGCGGCCTTGGCCTCCTCGGCCTTCTTGAGCTGAGCGGCAGCGGCGCCACCGAACTTGTCGGCGAAGCGCTGGACGCGTCCACCGGTGTCGACGAACTTCTGCTGGCCGGTGTAGAACGGGTGGCACTCGTTGCAAAGCTCGACCTTCATCTCGGACACGGTAGCGTGCGTCTTGAAGGTGTTGCCGCAGGAGCACGTCACCGTGCACTCGACATACTGGGGATGGATACCCTGCTTCATGGTAGGACTCCTTATTGGTCAGGCGCTGGTTACCGATCAGCGCATAAGGCGTCTTGGTTTCCGACCAAGACAACAAACTCGGCTATGGTACCACGGCGCCGCGTGTCCCACAAAAGGTTCACGGTCTTTTCGGAACGACACGAATCTGACCCATCGAAACACATCTCCACCGTTCCTTCAACTGGGAAAATGCCGTCCCCGGGGCCTGAGAAGGGCCCCCCGGGCCGTGGGGGGAGATCGGGTGCGGGCAGTTCCCGGAAATTGTTTGGGGGGTGTGGGTAATAAAACAAAAAAAAAAAATT
>USBA01000084.1 GCA_900552735.1 uncultured Collinsella sp.
TTGACCTCGTCCATCATCTGGGCGGGATCGGTATAAAACGGCACGCCGGCGGCCTCGGCCGTGGCGCGGGCGCCCTCAAAGGCGTCAGCGATGGCGACGAGCTCGGCCTCGGGCTCCTCGGTGACAAAGCGGATGTGGTTGCGGCCCATGGCGCCGGCGCCGATAACGGCAATGGGGACGGGGTTGAGCTCAGACATTTCGACTCCTTAATACTGGTGACCGGTGGAATGCGACAAAGGGGCTGTCCCTTTGTCGCATCGGTAAAACTAGGCGGACTTCTTCTTGCTGTCGGAGACCATCATGTAGACGGTGAGCACGACGGCGATGGCGGCGATCACAATGGCGCCGTAGAAGGACTGCTGGTAGGCGGCGCTGCCGGCCTCGGCGTGATACAGCACAGCGGTGATGGGCTGGCTGATCCAGGTGGAAGCGGCGTAGCCCAAAAACATGATGCCGTAGTTGACGCCGATGTTGCTGGTGCCAAAGGCGCCACCGGTGAGCGGCGGGTAGATGACGAGCAGAGCGCCAAAGCTAAAGCCGAGCAGGGCGAGCGCCACAAAGAACATGCTCTGCGTAAAGCTCATCGACATGATGACGAGTGCGATGATGGTGACGACAAGGCTGATGAGCAGCGACTTATAGGCGCCGAGCTTGTCGATGATCTGGCCAAAGGACAGGCGGCCAACCAAGTTGGCGCAGGTGTTGACGGAGACCACCACACCGCCGAGGGCGACGGCCGCGGCGCTCGTGGGGTCGGCGAAGAGCTGGACGGCGGCAATGGAGGCAACCTTGCCCACGAGCAGGGTGCCCGCGGTGGCGGCAAAGGCGAAGGTGACGATGAGGACCCAGAAGCGCGGGGTCTTGACCATCTCGCCCGGGGTGAGGTCGCCGAAGGTGCCGGCGTGCGCGCCGCCCTTGGGGGCCTCGAAGCCCTCGGGCAGCCAACCGGCCTCGGGGGCCTTCAGGAACAGGGCGGAGGCGGCGATCGTCACAAAGAAGATGACGCCGAGCGCCTTAAGGGCGCCGAAGATGCCCAGGCTCGGGATGAGCAGCGAGGCGAGCACCGGGGACAGCACGGCGGGGCCGGCGGTCGAAGCGGCGAGCGTAATGCCGGAGGCGAGACCCTTCTTGTCGATGAACCACTTCTGACCCGTGGTGAGCGCCGGGTTGTAGCCCAGGCCGTTGCCAACGGCGGCGACGAGCGAGAACCACAGGTAGAACTGCCACGGCTCGGTGACGGTGCCGGACATGAACCAGCCCAGGCCGTAGCACACGGCGGCGGCGATCACGACGTTGCGCGGGCCGATCTTATCGGAGATACGGCCGGCGAAGATGCCCGTCACGGCCATGATGGTCTGAAAGACCGGGAAAGCCCAGGTAAGGGCACTCGACCACTCGGGGTAGACGGCGAGCAGGTTCTTGCTCACGACAGAATACAGCGCGATGGAGCTGATGAAGAACATGGTGACGCACGCGGCGGAAAGCACGACGGCGCGACCCTTGTTGGAGTTGCTGGAAGCCATTGGACTCTTTCTAATCGATGTGGGAGAGGAGCGGTCGTATCCGCGGGCCTCCCTGTTAGGTTGGTTTACTGGTCAGTTGGCTTGGCGACGCCGGACTCATCGGACCAAAGCTCGACACCCTTGTTCTTAAGGTAGTTGTCGGCATAGGCGCGACGGCCGCCGGGCTTGGCGGTGAGGTCGCCCATCATGTTGGAGAAGCCGCCGTCGACCTTGATGGCGTCGCCGGTGGTAAAGTCCGAGCGCTTGGATGCCAGGAACATGACGGCGTTGGCGATATCGCTGACCTCGCCGATGCGGCGCGTGGCGATCAGGCGGCTGCGGCTCTTTTCGACCTCGGGGTCGGCGTAGAAGTTGGCCGACATCGGGGTCTTAACGAAGCAGGGCTCGACGCAGTTGGAGCGCACGCCGTACGGGCCCCACTCGGCGGCAAGCATCTTGGACATCATGTTGACGCCGGCCTTGGTGGAGCTGTACACGCCCGAGAACGTCTCGGGGGAGTGGCTGGCGACGGTTGAGATGTGCACCAGACGACCCTGGCCGGCCTTGATCATCTCGCGGCCAAAGCGCTGCGAGGTGATGAAGTAACCGGTGAGGTTGACGTTGATGACCTCGTTCCAGTCGGAGAGCGGCAGGTCTTCCATAGCTGCGAAGCGCAGGATGCCGGCGGTGTTGACGAGAACGTCGACGCGGCCGAAGTCGGCGATGGTGGCGTCGACGGCTGCCTGAACCTCGGCCTCGTCGGTGGCGTTCATCTTGTAACCCTCGGCGTGGATGCCAAACTCGGCGGCGAGGTCGGCGGCTGCGGCCTTGACCTTTTCCTCGTTCAGATCGAGCAGGGCGACGTTGGCGCCGTTGCGGGCGAACTCACGGCAAATCTCGACGCCCATACCGCCGAGCGCGCCAGTCACGGCGCAGACATCGCCCTCGAGCTTAAGCCAATTGCTCATAGGAACTTCCCTTCTTGTGCCTCCCGATGGGTCGCTCCCATTAACCGACCCACGTGGTTTTCGCTGGTTATCGTATGCTTTGCATTTGCGCAGGTGAATTGCATATTTGTTAGAATGGCGTTAACTAATGGTTTATAGCTCGCAAGACGATGTGTCTTTGATTGAGTGTGTGACCTGTCAAAGCGATCCCCTTCGGCAGTTCATTGCCATACGTCTGGAAACAGGAGATTGACGTGTACGATCGACGACTTGAGGCCATATCGGCCGCCGCGGAGCTGGGAAGCTTCTCGCGTGCGGCGGCAAAATTGCGCGTGTCGACCCCGGCACTCGTCAAACAGGTGTCGGGATTTGAGGCCGAGTTTGGTATCACGTTGTTCGAGCGCTCGCATTCGGGTGTTAAGGTGACGCCGGCGGGCGCTCTGCTGGTGGACGATGCGCGCTCGATCATGCGGCAGTCCGAGGACGCGCTGCGCCGCGCCCGACGCGCAGCGGGCGATGGCGGTGCCGTGCGTCTAGGTGTGTCGATGATGTGTCCGGGGCGCCAAACGCTGTCGATGTGGTCGGGCATCCATGACCTGGAACCGTCGCTGCGATTTGAGATCGTGCCGGTAAGCGACCTCTATGACGAGCGCGAATCCGTCATGCGCAGCCTTGGTCGCGAAGTAGATGTGGTGCAGTCGAGTTTTTCGACCCCACGCTGGGGCGATGCCTGCCAAAAGCTCCGCATTGTCAACGTGCCGTTTTATATCGACGTGCCGCGCGCGAGCCCGCTGGCGCGCAAGACGCGCATCACGGTTGCCGACCTGGAGGGCATGCGCCTGCGCGTACTGCGCCACGGCAACGACGCCATGGACAGCCTGCGCATCGACCTTTTGGCCGACGGCGGCGTGGACGTGATCGACGTGGACAGCTTCGACTTTGCGCTCTTTAACGAGGCGGAGGAAAAGGGCGACGCAGTGCTCACCTGCGGAGCGTGGTCGGGGGTGCACCCGGCCTTTGTGGGCGTGCCGTTCCTGTGCGGCCGCGAGGTACCGGTCTTTCTGCACTACCCGCTCGAGCCCACCTTCCAAGTACAAAAATTCGTCAACGCCATGGCCCAACTCCTCAAGTAGCTAATTTGTGTGACAAAGGGACAGTCCCTTTGTTACACAAAACGAGGCCCTGGCCAAACGGCCAGGGCCTCGCAAACTTTTATTCCGTTTTAAATGACGGGCTGATCGCGCGCAGGAGGGCGCCCCGGGGGCGGGCGGGGTATTTCCTCCGCGCGCAGTTTCGCAGCGCAGCGAGAATGTTTGAGCACGGAGGTTACACCCCGGCCCGCCTGGGAGACCTCCGTGGAACAAACCTACCTACTCGAGCTCAAACGCTCCGGTATAGAGCTGGTAGTAATACCCGCGCTTGGCGATCAGCTCGTCGTGGTTGCCGCGCTCGATAATGCGGCCGTGGTCCAGACAGATGATCGCGTCGGAATTGCGCACGGTGGACAGGCGGTGCGCGATGACAAACGTCGTGCGGCCTTCCATGAGCTTGTCCATGCCGGCCTGCACGATAGCCTCGGTGCGGGTGTCGATGGAGCTCGTGGCCTCGTCCAGAATCATCGCCGGCGGATCGGCGACGGCGGCGCGCGCAATCGAGATCAACTGGCGCTGGCCCTGCGACAGCTGCGCGCCGTTGCCGGTGAGCATGGTGTCGTAGCCGTCGGGCAGACGGGTGATAAAGTCGTCCGCTCCCGCGAGCTTGGCCGCCTTGATGCACTCCTCGTCGGTGGCGTCCAGGTTGCCGTAGCGGATGTTGTCCATCACGGTGCCGGTGAACAGGTTCACGTCCTGCAGCACCACGCCCAGCGAGCGACGCAGGTCGGACTTGCGAATCTTGTTGACGTTGATGCCGTCGTAGCGGATCTTGCCGTCGGCAATGTCGTAGAAGCGGTTGATGAGGTTGGTGATGGTCGTCTTACCGGCACCGGTGGCACCGACAAACGCGACCTTCTGGCCCGGCTTGGCATATACGGACACGCCGTGCAGCACCTCGTGGTCGGGCGTATAGCCAAAGTCCACGTTATCCATGACCAGGTCACCACGCAGCGGCACGTACTCGATCTCGCCGGTCGCGCGGTGCGGGTGCTTCCATGCCCACATGCCGGTGCGGTGGTCGGCTTCCTCGAGCTGCCAGGTCTCGGGGTTCACCTGTGCGTTGACGAGCGTCACGTAGCCCTCGTCGGCTTCGGGCTCCTCGTCGAGCAGCTCAAAGATGCGCTCGGCGCCGGCAAGGCCCATGACCACGGCGTTGATCTGCTGCGAGATCTGGCCGATCTGGCCGCAGAACTGCTTGGTCATGTTGAGGAACGGCACCACGACGGCGATGGAGAGCGCCATGCCCGAGAGGCTCAGGTTGGGCACGCCCAGCGCCAGGAAGATGCCGCCGGTCAGCGCGACCAGCACGTAGAGCAAGTCGCCCAGGTTCCCGAGGATCGGCATGAGGATGTTGGCGTACATGTTGGCCTTCTGCGAGACCTCGAAGAGCTTCTCGTTGCGCTCGTCAAAATCGGCCTCGGCAGCGGACTCGTGACAGAACGCCTTGACGACTTTCTGGCCGTTCATGACTTCCTCGATATGGCCCTCGACCACGCCGAGCTCGGTCTGCTGCGCGATAAAGAAGCGCGCGGAGTTGGAGCCGAGCAGCTTGGTCATAAAGGTCATAAAGGCGATGCCGGCAATGATGACCAGGCACATCCACATGCTGTAGTACAGCATGATGAAGAACACCGTGACGATGACGATGATCGTCATGAGCAGGTTGGGCAGCGACTGGCTGATCATCTGGCGCAGCGTGTCGATGTCGTTGGTGTAGTGGCTCATGATGTCGCCGCGCTGGTGCGTGTCGAAGTAGCGAATCGGCAGGTCCTGCATACGGTTGAACATCTTCTCGCGCAGCTTCTCGAGCGAGCCCTGCGTGACGATGGCCATGGCGCGGTTCCAGAAGAGCGAAGACAGGATGCCGACGCCGTAGATGCAGGCGAGGGTGGTCACGAGCTGTGCGATCTTGGGCTGTGCGGCTTCCCAATCGCCCGACTGCCACGATTCGCTAATAATTTGCAGGGCGCTCTGAAGGAAGGTCGCGCCGATGGAGTTGATGATGGCGCAGAGTACCACGCCGACGACGACGAGGGGCAAAAGCACGGGGTAGAAGCCAAAGAGCGTCTTGATGAGGCGCGACATGGTGCCACCCTTGCGGTTGAGCGCGCGCTCGGCGGTCGTTGCCTTACTCATGTGCCTCGCCTCCTTCCTGGGTCTGAGCTTGCGTTACGGATGCCACGGTGTCGGCCTCGACGGCCCCTTCGCCCTCGGCAGACATCTTGTTTTGCGAGGTAAAGGTCTCGCGGTAGATCTCGCTCGTCTTAAGCAGCTCGTCGTGGTTACCGATCTGCGCGATGCGGCCGCCCTCCATGACGATGATGCGATCGGCGTCCTGCACGGAGCTGATGCGCTGGGCGATGATGAGCTTGGTCGTGTTGGGCAGATAGCTTGCCAGCCCTGCGCGAATCTTGGCGTCGGTCTTGGTGTCGACGGCGCTGGTGGAGTCGTCCAGGATCAAGATCTTGGGGCGACGGAGCAGGGCACGCGCAATGCACAGGCGCTGCTTCTGACCGCCGGAAACATTGGAGCCGCCCTGTTCGATCCAGGTGTCATAGCCCTTGGGGAAGCCGTCGACAAACTCATCGGCGCAGGCCAGATGCGCGGCCTCGCGGACTTCCTCGTCGGTGGCATTCGGATCGCCCCAACGCAGGTTCTCGGCAATGGTGCCGCTAAACAGTACGTTTTTCTGCAGCACCATGGCGACCTGGTGGCGCAGCGCGTCCAGGTCGTAGTCGCGCACGTCCATGCCGCCTACGCGCACGGTGCCTTCGGTGGCGTCGTACAGGCGGGCGATGAGGTTTACGAGCGTGGACTTGGCCGAGCCGGTGCCGCCGATGATGCCGATGGTCTCGCCGCTCTTAATGTGCAGGTCGATATCGTCGAGTGCCTGGCGCTTTGCGTGCTCGGAATACTTAAAGCTCACGTGGTCAAAGTCGATGGAGCCATCGGCGACCTCGAGCACGGGCTCGGCGGGATCGGCGATCGTGGGCTCGGCGGCCAGCACCTCGGTAATGCGGTGCGCCGATTCGTCGGCCATGGTCACCATGACAAAGATCATCGACAGCTGCATCAGGCTCATGAGGATCTGGAAGCCATAGGTAAAGATCGAGGAGAGCTGGCCCACGTCGAACAGCGTTCCCTGGCTCGTGATGATGAGCTTGGAGCCTAGGTAGATGATGACGACGAACGCGCCGTTGACGCAGATGTTCATCATGGGGTTGTTGAAGGCGAGCAGCTTCTCGGCGCGGGTGAAGTCCATCTGGACATCGCGCGCGGCGGTGGCGAACTTCTCCTTCTCGTAGTCCTGGCGCACGTAGCTCTTGACCACGCGCATGCCGGTGACGTTTTCCTCGACCGACTCGTTGAGCGCGTCGTACTTGCGGAACACGCGGGCAAAGATCGGGCGCACCTTATAGATGATAAAGAACAGGCCAAAGCCCAGCAGCGGAATGATGACCAGGTAGACCATGGCGACGCTGCCGCCCATGGCGTATGCCATGGTAAAGGCAAAGACCAGCACCAGCGGCGAGCGCACGGCGATGCGGATGAGCATCATAAAGGCCTGCTGCACGTTGTTGATGTCGGTGGTGAGGCGCGTGACGAGCGAGGAGCTCGAGAACTCGTCGATGTTGGCGAAGCTGAACGTCTGGATCTTGTAGAACAGGTCGTGACGCAGGTTCTTGGCAAAGCCGCAGCTGGCATGGCTGCAGGTGATGCCTGCGGCGGCGCCAAAGGCGAGTGACGTCAGCGCGATGAGTACGAGAAGGCCGGCGGTGGGCAGCATCTCGGTAACGGCAGTGCCGTCCTTGATGGCGTCGATCATGTCGGCGGTGATAAACGGGATCATCATCTGGCAGATTACCTCGCCAAGCACCAGCAGCGGCGTGGCGATCGTGACCTTCATGTAATCGCGGATGCTGCCCATAAGGGTTTTAATCATCCAATCCCTCCCAGGTTTCGCGGATTTTATCGAGCATATCGGCGAGGTTCTTACGCTCATCGGGCGTGAGTGCACTAAATGCCTGCTCCCTAAAATGGATGCGGGCTGCCTGATCGATGCGGGCCTTTTTCCAGCCGATCTCGGTCAGGTGGATGGTGAGCTGTCGCCGATCCTTGGGATTGCGGCTGCGCTCGATAAGACCGTTGACCTCGAGTTTGGATAGGATTTCGGAAAGCGATCCCGGCTTAAGGTCAAAGTGCATGCCGAGCTCTTGCTGCGACATCTCGCCGCCGGGCTGTTTGGCGAGCAGGCAGATGATGGGTGCCTTGCCGGACACACCTCCACCGTGAAAGTGCAAGTAATGGCCGAAAAAGCCCAGGTTATTGAGGATGTGCTTGGCTAGCCGGTCGTCTTCGTTGAACGCCTCGGGTGCGTCTGCTGGTTCCGCCGGGTCGCC
>USBA01000085.1 GCA_900552735.1 uncultured Collinsella sp.
CGATGACCAGGTCGACGTCGCGGAAGCGCGAGCCGTCGCCCGGCTGCGACAGGCAGGGGCGCACGCAGGCGTACAGGTCGAAGTGCTTGCGCAGGGCGACGTTAACGCTGCGGAAGCCCGTGCCGACCGGCGTGGTGATGGGGCCCTTGATGGCAACCTTGGTCTCGGCGACCGCATCGAGCACATGTTGGGGCAGCGGCGTGCCAAACTCGTCCATGACGCCGGCGCCGGCCTCCTGGACGTTCCAGTTGATCTGGACACCGGTGGCCTCGACCACGCGGCGCATGGCCTGCGTAATCTCGGGACCGATACCGTCACCGGGAATCAGGACTACATCGTGCGCCATAATCTGTTACTCCTCGTCTTCGGCGTCGTCAGATTTTTTTACGCTAGCACGCTTCTTCTTTTTGGAGAGATCCAGGCCAAAACGTTTAACAAGCATTTCGCAAATCTCGCTCGAACGGGCCTTGAGATAGCTGCCCTTACCGTTCTCGGCATCGAACTTAAGGCGCAGCGCAAGCTTCTCGGCAACCTCGGCGTCGATCTCGCCCTGGCAAAACTCGTACAGGCAACCGAGCATGTCGCGATACTCAAGGTCGCCGTGGTAGCACTGGATGGCCTCGTCCAGGATGGGCCAAGCTTCGCGCGAACGCTCGACGCTCGTGGCACCCCACACGCACAGCAGGCGGAAGGCGGCATAGCGCAGCGTGGAAGAGATCTCGTCGAACAGTGCGGTCTCGGCGCCCTCAAAGGCATCGCCCAGCTGCTCGGGGCAGGTGGTGGCGAGCGCCGTCAGGGCATCGAGGGCCTCCCAGCGGGTCTGCGCCTCGGGGCGGTCGAGCGCCTCGATCAACGCGGGCACGCAGGGCACGACGCGCTGCGGATCGCGCTCGGCAAGCAGGTGCAGCACGCGGGCGGCAAACTGGCGGATGCGGCGCGTGGGGCAGCCGAGCTCCTGGACCAGTCGATCGACGGCGTTCTCGTTCTCCTCTGCCAGCTGGAGCTGTGCCAGCTCCTCGTCGGTGAGCTGTTCGTCTTTGTTTTCTGCCATAGTTACCTCTTTTTACTATTTCTTAGCGTGCTTGCCAGCACCCTTGCTGTCATCGGTGACCGAGATGAGCTGTCGGTCGGCCGCGCCATTGCGACGTGCACGGCGGCGTTCCTCGGCATCGCCCGCGTCGGCGGCGGCTCGATGAGCCTTGTTGACGTTAAAGACCTCGTCGTGCTTGCGCCACGGGCCGACGGACTCGCCAAAGCTCATCTTAAGGCCGGCGATAAAGCCACCGAGCCAGCCGATCGGCGCAAACTGCACCAGCGGGAACAGCGAGAACACCCAGGTCAGCAGGACGACTGCCGCCGCTCCTGCAAAGTTGGCAATCCAGTAGTCGCGCTTGGTGATCACGCGCTTTTCGCACGCCCACTGGCCGCACAGAAAGCCGATGTAAATCGCAAAGAGAAAGAGCACCAGCGCAAGCACCACGAACGTCCAGCTCATGGGCGCTACTCCCCGTGATGGTGGCCGCAGCAGCACTCGTGGCCGTCATCATGGCCGTGGCCGCCGCAGCACTCGTGGTCCTCGCCGTGATGGTGGCCGCAACCGCACTCATGGTCGTCGCCGTGCTCGCCGCAACCGCAACCGTCCTCGTGGGCACCGTGCTCCTCGGGGCGATACTGCGACCAGTCCAGACCGGCGGCGATGGCGTCGGCCTCCTCCTTATAGAGGACCGTGATGGCCTGGGTGCCCAGCTTGGCGCCACCGATAGCGTCGAGCATGTCGTAGAGCGTAAAGGCCACGTCGGCGCCGGGCAGCGCGAGCTCGCGGTCGTCGGCGTAAGCAAGGGCCAGGCGCAGGTCCTTAATGAAGTGCTCGACCATAAAGCCGGGCTTGTAGTCGCCGTCGAGCGCCTTGGGAGCCAGGCTCTCCATGGCGCCGGACTTGCCGGTACCGCCCAGGATCATCTGGCGGGTCTTCTCCAGGTCAAGGCCGCTCAGCTCGGCAAATGCCATGGCGTCTGCCATACCGACCATGCAGGCGCCCAGCGACACCTGGTTGGCGAGCTTGGCAGCCTGGCCTTTGCCGGCGCCGTCGAAGCAGCAGATATTTGCCGCAAAGGTGGCAAGGATGTCGCGGACTGGGGCGATATCGTTCTCGGTGGCGCCCACGATAGCCGTGAGCGTGCCGGCGATAGCACCAGACTCGCCGCCGGTGACGGGGCAGTCAAACGCCATGCGGCCGGAAACCTGGGCGGCCTCGGCAATGTCGCGCGCCAGCTCGGGGGAGCTCGTGGTGAGGTCGATCAGCACCGCGCCCGGCTTGGTGCACGCGAGCAGGCCGTCGCCCGCCAGGTAGAGCTCCTCGACCTCGGAGGGATAGCCCACCATGGTAAAGACGACGTCGGCGTTCGCCACGGCATCTGCCGGCGTATCGGCCCAGACGGCACCGCGCTCGATAAGCGCCGTCGCCTTGGACTTAGTGCGGTTGTTGACCGTGACGGGATAGCCGGCATCCAGGATGTGGCCGGCAATGGGGGCACCCATGATTCCGGTGCCGATAAATGCGACGGAGAGCTTGTTTGCCATGAAACCTTTCCTTTTGGGTTGGGTGTTATTACCAGGTTGAATACTCGGTGCCAGCGTTGGGCTGTGAGTTGGGATCGATTACGGCCGCGTTACTTGCCTACTGACCGCGCACACGGCGGGCGATGCGGTCGGAAAGCGACGCCTTGTCGGCGCGGTTCTTGCCCCAAAACGCGCAGGCCACCATGCCGGGGCCCACGTGCGAGCCGATGGTGGGACCCACGGAGCTGCGAATGATCGTGACGTCGGCGCAGCCCTCCTCCTTGCGGATGGCGGCTTCGAGCCAGTCGCCGTCCTTTTCGGCATCGGCCGTCATAATGGCGATGGGCATGGTGCGATCGGGCACATAGTTCTCGCGGAACGACTTGAGAATGGACTTGAGCGCCTTCTTGCGACCGCGGTTGACGCCGATCAGCGACAGCGAGCCGGCCAGGTCGTAGGACAGCTCGGGTTTGACGTCGAGCTTTGCCGTGAGCTGTGCCGCCGCGGGCGGAATGCGGCCGCCGGCAGCCAGCGCGTCAAAGCTCTCGAGCGTAAAGTAACCGTGGACATAGGTCTTGGCCTCGTTTGCCCAGTCGACCAGCTGCTTGGCGGTCAGTCCCGCCGAACGCTGGCGCACGGCCTCAAGCGCCAAGAGCTCGCCGGTCGCACAGGGCAGAGCGTTGTCGACCACGTACAGCTCAAAGTTGGGATACTCGGCGCGCACGGCGTCCGCCGCCTGGCACGCGGAGTTGTAGCTCGACGACAGCGCCGAGGTAAAGCACAGGTAGACCGTGGGCGTACCCTCTTTGGCGCACTCGGTAAAGAACTCGATATAGCGACCGAGCGACACAGCCGAGGTGGACACGCGGGCACCGGCGCGCATGCGGTCGTAGAACTCCTTGGGTGTGATGCTCGACCAGATGTCATCCGTGCGCTCCTCGCCATCGATAATGAAGGGGAAACCCAAGATATCGACATCGAGGTTCGCGGCGACCTCGGGGCTAAAGTCGCAGCAGGTATCGACGACGATGCGGCAACGGTCCGAATGACCGGCGGATGCGGCCTTGTCCATCAAAGCGACTCCTTACGTAAAAAGGCGGCCACCCGCATGGGATGGCCGCCAACCGTTAACTCATGCAAGTTAACGTATTTTACTCGTCAAGTGTTTCGATGCGGGGCTTGATGATGCCATATCCACCATTCTTACGGTGATACACCACATTGATGAGACCGGTCGTCGCGTTCTCGAACACGTAGAAGTCGTGGCCGAGCAGATCGGTCTGCACCAGCGCCTGCTCCTCAGTCATCGGGGTGACATCGATGACCTTCTCGCGGACGAGCAGGTCGTCGTCCTCCTCGGGCAGCAGCAGGTCGGCCAGATCCTCGACACGCTCGACCGGTGCAACATCCGCTGCGCTGGCACCGCCCTGGCGGTTGTCCACAACCTTGGTCTTGAACTTGCGCAACTGGCGGGTGACCTTATCGGCGGAGAGGTCGATGGCGGCGTACATATCTGCACCGTGCTCGGCAACGCGAATCACCGAACCGCGGGCGCGAACCGTAACCTCGACGATTGCCGGGTTGGGGTTCGAGGGGTTCTTCTCATAGCGAAGTACAACGTCGACCGTCATGGGCTCGATATCGAAAACCTTGAGCGCCTCGCCGATCTTCTCATCCACATGCGCACGCAGAGCATCGGTTACCGTCGTCTTGCGTCCAGAAACCTTGATATCCATACGTGGCTCCAATCTGCCTCGGGGACTTACTGTACTGGCTATGTACCCATTGCCGTGCATTTAATCACGCGGATTCCCAAAGACCCGAATAACGATTGCTTGATACCGCATACCGAAGTCTCGCACTTTTCTGTGGCAAAGTGCGCTATAGGAGGGAGCCGGCGACTTTGTATTTGGTCCCGAAAATTGGCTTTGACCTGCTGGTTTTATAGAGATAAAAAAGCCGGGCTCCCCTATTGGGGAAGCCCGGCAGTGCGTGTTGAAACCGTGAAGAGGCGTCTCTCCTAGCGCATAGGAGACACCACCCCTAGCAATAACTAGCTATTAAGCTTGTTAATGTCGTCGTCGGTGATGGTGTCTTCCTGGCTGGACGATTTGTCTTCGGAGGATGCGGTCTCATTGTTGGAATCGGAGGACTCGCTGCCGGAGGACGTGGTCTCACTGGACTCAGAGTCGCCCGGCTGCACGTTAGCGCCCGAAACCGTCTTAGTGGTGAGGTCGTAGGGCATCGTGCCGTACCAGACGCAGTGGACCGCCTCGAGCGTGCCGTCGGCCGTAATACCGTCGAGAGCATCGCTCACGGCACGGCACAGTTCGTCATTGGACGAGAGGCCCGCAACACCAAGCGTCGAGGGTGCCTCGAGCGCACCGACATAGGAGATCTCGCTCATCAGGCGTGCAAGGTAGCCGCCGGCCGTGGAGTCGCAGATCACATAGTCGACCTCGCCGGACTCGAGCGCCTCAAAGCACTCGTTGATGTTGGAGTAGGTCTTTTGGTTGGCGGTGATGCTCTGCTTAGCAAGCGCCTCCTGCGAGGCCGAGGACATCTGGATACCCAGAGTAGACGTGTTAAGGGTATCGGTGGAAACGCTTAGCGACCCACCATCGCTGGTTTTACCGAACACGGAAGCGGCATCGTACAGGCAGGTGCCAAGCGAGCTGATGTCGCCGCCCGCAGACTTGATGTCGCCAATGAAGATGTCCGCCTTTTTATCGCTGAGCGCGGAATCGGCCGAGGACGCATCGACAAAGGCGACCTTGAGACCCATGCGGCATGCGAGGGCACGAGCGGCATCGACCGCATAGCCCGTGAGGTTTCCGTCGGCATCCTGCATGGCCTGCGGTGCATCGGACGTATCGAGGGCGACCGTCAGGGTTCCCGGCGTGACCAGGGCATCGTCCGATACCGTGGGGGTAACGGTCTCGCGCTCGATCTGGTCGATCGTGGGCGTCGTGAACGTGGACAGTGGATTGAACGCGCATCCGCTCAGGCCCAAAACGGCAATGACCGCCGCGGCCCCAGCACCTAACCGAGCCGCATGCATCAAGCTGCCCCTCACCATGTCCACTACCCTGCCTTCTGTGTCGTATACGATCCGTGCGTCGCGCGGAATATCAGATTGTTCCCACCAGCTGACCTGGTATTTGACCCCACACTTGCGCACCGGGGTGTTTGCTCGGGAGGCCGCAGCCACCTTCACGACTGGCCCGCTCGCCCGCGAGGCGGTATTGCCCCAAAGAAAGTAGAACGGACGGTGCGGCTTACATCTAGGACGCGCCATGATCGCGCCGCGCGCACGCGGTCGCTTACGTGGATCCCTTTGACCGCGTCTGTCTTGGACTAGGACGGGCATTTCGTCCGTCCGCAACCACAGCCTGGTAGGAACGTAGCGCATTATAGCTAAGTTCAAGCTAAAGTTTAAGGTTAGGGGCGTCATTCGCATCGCGAGTACAGATTTCGCAGGTCGGGACGGGCCGCACGCGCTATCTTCACTGCCACAAAACCACCCCTACCAAACACGTGCGATAGCAAGGCCATCGACTGCCGCAGCGCCGGCACGCTTGAGCTCCGCCGAGGCTGCTGCCATGGTCGCGCCAGTGGTGATAACGTCATCGATAAGCAGTAGGCGGCGGCCGTGCACGTCCTCAACCGTCTCGTACATGCCTTGGGCACGCTCGCGACGCTCCTCACGACCGAGTTCGCGCTGGTCGCCATGCCCGTACTTGACGAGGGCATCGAGCAGGGGAACACCCGACAGCTCGCAAAATGGGCGCGCAATGGCCTCCATATGATCAAAGCCACGCCGCCGAAACGCTGCCGCCGTCGCAGGCACAAACACCACCGCATCCGCACCGGACAGCACACCTCCTAAGCGTTCGGGCGCTACGACCTGGGCATGCAGGGCGGTGTCGTAGAGCAGCTCCGCCAGATACGGCGCCAGGCGTCGCTCGCCCGCGTCCTTGTACGCTTTAATGATGCGCGGCAGCGGATGCGCATAGACGGAGCACGCCAGGCAGCGGTCGAGCGCCTCCGCCATTGCCGAGGACGTGCCCTCGACCGAACACTCAGTGCACAGCAAATCCCCAAACGGGGCGCCGCATCGGGTACAGCTATGACGTGGGTCGATGAGCGTGAGCGCGGCCAGGCAGTCTTGGCAAATAAGCGCACCGGCGCGCTCGCAGCCGGCACATCGTGTTGGCGACAACGCCTCGAGTGCCTCGCGTGCCGCCCGCTCGGCAAACGGCAGCAATTCGTCCGCAAACGGTAGGGCGCCGGCACCCTGCAGACGGCTCAATTTGTTCAGATGGCTCTTCAAGACACAACCCTCCCTACGTTCGGTCGCAGGGAGGGTTGTTGATTCAGCGCTATGGTACCCCGACGCGATTGGGGTAAGGCGGGTTAAATCCGCTCGCGGGCGTTATTCGCCGGCGGGCGGTTGTGGTGCGGCCGAAGACGGGGTCGAGCCCTCGCCACCATTCTGACGCGGCTTGCGGGAACGGCGACGGCGACGGCGCTTTTGGCCCTGGTCGGCCGAGCCCTCGCCACCGCGATCTTCGCGCGACTCGCGCTCGTCGCGAGCGGCGCCACGCGAAGCCTTGGCAGCCGCTCCCCCGCCATCTCCGGGACGACGGCGCGTGACCTTGACCTCGCCATCCGAGACCTGATCGGCAACGGAGGGCACTGAGGGCTTCTGTTGCGTGCCCGAGGAATGGCGACGGCGCGGACGCGGCGCGCGCTCATCCTCGCCACGTGACTTGCCGCCCTTGTCGGCAGGCGCATCGGAACCCGAGGGACCCTTGGAAGCGGCACCGGCCTCGCGAGCAGCTGCGGCGCGGAAGGCATCCTCGCGCTCCTCGCTCGACAGGTGACGGCGGCGACGGCGCGTGGGGTTCATGCCACCGCCGCGGTTTTGCTGCTGAGGCTGCTGAGTCTCGCGCTCGCGGGAGGAGTTCTTGCCTGCAGCTGCAGCCTCGCCGACATCGCCCGAGCCCGCGCGCTTGCGACGACGACGGCCACCGGCGGCCTCCTCGGCCTCGGGTGCCTCGGCCTTACCGCGGCCCTTTCCGCGGCCACGACCCTCGCCCTGCCCCTGACCGGCGCGAGCATCGGATTCAGCATCGCGACGACGGCGCTTGGGCATCGACGTGTCAGCAAGACGGTCGGCGCTCGACAGGCCATCGCCCACGTCGACGCCGTTCTCGCGGTCGAGCTCCATGAGCGCCAGGCGCATCTCGGGCGACTCGATGCGCTCGAGCACATCGCGCGTTACGCAGTCGGG
>USBA01000086.1 GCA_900552735.1 uncultured Collinsella sp.
AGGGCGACGAGCTCTACACGGCGCGCGTCCTGCCCAAGCTCAAACCGACGTACTTTGTGCTGCTCAACCTGTTCCGCGACCAGCTAGACCGCTACGGCGAGATCGACCATACCCAAGACGTCATCGCCCATGCGTTGGAGCTCTCTCCGACGACAACGCTCGTCTACAACGCCGACGATCCGCTGTGCGCCTCGATCGCCGCGCGCGTCCCCAACACGAGCATCGCCTTTGGCATCGACGGCGCCACCGACACCGAGTCTGACCGCATTAGCGACTCGCGCTTTTGCTCGCAGTGCAACGCGCCGCTGGAGTACGACTATGTGCAGTACGGACAGCTTGGAGCATACCATTGCCCCTCGTGCGGCTGGGGTCGTCCCGCGCTGGTCCGTCGCGTAACGGACGTTGAGCTCACCTGCAACGGCTACGGCTTTGACCTGACCTTTGGACCCGATACTGACGCACCCGCAACGCACATCGCCACGCGCTACAACGGCCTATACATGGTCTATAACGTTGCCGCCGCCTTCTTTGCGGCGCGCGAGCTGGGCGTGGGCGCGGCACATCTACAGTCCACGCTCGATGCCTACGTCCCCGCCGGCGGACGCATGGGCCGCTGGGAGATCGCCGGCCGTACCGTCGAGGCAAACCTGGCCAAGAATCCCGTGGGCTTCGATCGCCAGATCCAGTCCATTAAGACGGCGGGCGGCAGACTCTGCGCCTTCTTTCTGAACGACAACGACGCCGACGGCCACGATGTCTCGTGGATCTACGACGTCGACTTCGAGCGCATCGCCGATACCCCAGGGCTTGTCGCCTTTGCCGGCGGCACGCGTGCACACGATATGCAGGTACGCCTGAAGTACGCCGGCATCGACTCCGCCATCATCTCGAATATCGAGCAGGCAATCGGCGCCGTGGCAGACGAGGAGGCTGGCGACACTTTCTACGCCGTCGCCAATTACACGGCCTTCCCGCCGCTGGTCAAGGAGCTCGACGAGCTTAAGGGCACCGATGCGAGCTCGGTCGCCTCCCACGCCGTAGCGCGCGCCGATGGCAGCGCTGTCCCCACCGACATTGCGCCGGTCGAGCTTTCGCGCCCGCTACGCATCGTCTACCTGTATCCCGATGCCCTCAACCTCTATGGCGACGGCGGCAACGTCATTGCCCTCGAGCGCCGCTGCGCCTGGCGTGGCATCCCCGTGCGCGTGGACGAGGTCCGTATGGGCGAGTCGCTCGATCTCACCGACGCCGACATCGTCATGATGGGTGGCGGCTCCGACCGCGACCAGCTAGCCGTGGCACACGAGCTGCTCGCCCAAAAAGACAAGGTCGCGGCCTATGTTGAGGACGGTGGCACACTGCTTGCCATCTGTGGCAGTTATCAGCTGCTCGGCCGTTCGTACTATATGGGCGAGGATCGCATCGAGGGCCTGAGCGTCGTTGCTGCTGAAACCGTGCGCGGCTCCGACCGCCTGATCGGCAACGTCGCCGTCAAGACCGACCTGTCACCCAAGCCCTTTGTAGGATTCGAGAACCACGGTGGCCGCACGCTTTTGGACGCCGAGGCCACGCCGCTCGGAACGTCCGTCGTCACGGGCACCGGTAACAACGGCGACGACGGCTTTGAGGGTCTGATCTACAAGGGCGTCATCGGCACGTACCTGCATGGCCCGGCGCTGCCCAAAAACCCCGAACTCACCGACTGGCTGATCGCGCACGCCCTCGAGCGCCGCGGCGACGCGCAGGCCAACGCTCTGCTGCCGCTCAAGCCCCTCGACGACGCTTACGAGCACGCCGCCCACGACGCCGCGATGAAGCTCCTCCCCTAGCACCCCACCACCACAAAGGGGACAGGCACCTTTGTGGTGGTTTTGACCTGCCACGGCAGTTTGTCTCAATCTGTAACATCTAGACCGTTGAAAGTCGTCTTACTGTTACAGAATGAGATGTTCGTCCCGACGCCCGCCGTTTGTCTCGATCTGTAACAGATAGAGCCGATTTGCCTCCCCAGATGTTACAAATCGAGATGTTTGAAGATCGGGATAGAGGGTCAGCTCCCGTGTGGTGGTTTTCCAGTTTGCCAACGATATGTGAACAGATAAAAAAGTCTGCTATACTCTTTCCCGCTGTCCCCATCGTCTAGCGGCCAAGGACGCCACCCTTTCAAGGTGGATATCGCGGGTTCGAATCCCGCTGGGGGCACCACAGAATCTGAGAAGCCCGTTACCAATTCGGTGGCGGGCTTTTTGCTACCCATACGCCGGGATTCGAACCCGGCAGGGTGCGGAGCTGAGGAAACGCGGAGCGTTTTCCAGCACAGCACGCAAGGAGCGGAGCGACGCAGCGGAAGCGGGCGGCGCCAGCCGCACGCGGACATCCCGCTGGGGGCACCAACTCAAAAATGTACGAACCCGTGCGAGTTACCATCGCACGGGTTCGTTCTTTCTTGACATTAGATGAAGAAGACTCAATGCCCTTGCGCTAGATAAACAGCTCGCACTCCTTCCGCTCGGCACAGGCTTTGCTCAACATCTTGGTAGCCGCAGAGAGCATGATGGGGTTTACCGCGCGGGCGGCATGCGGACATACGGCGACACAGCGCATGCAAGAGATGCAGGCCTTTTTGTCCACCCGCTTGGGATCGTCTTTATCGATAGCGCCAACAGGGCACGCTGCGGCACAAGCCCCGCAAGCGGTGCACTCTTTTGTGGCCTTGGGCACCATACCGGCGCCCCCGGCCTTCTTATAGGGACGATTGCCCGGAATAGCCGGCTCAGAAGCATCTCCTGCAGATATCTTTTGCTGAATCTGATTCGCAAACCCAGCGAGCTGCACCGCGTCCTGTGGGTCTGGCCGACCGGCTGCAAACTGGCGAACAATAGAATGCTCGGCGATGGCAGAAACCGCCGCGATCACCCGAAAGCCCGCACCCTTTGCCGCATCCTCAAGCTCGACCAGCGTGTCCTCATACGCGCGGTTTCCGTAAACACAAACCAGAACCGCCTGCGCACCGTTTCCCCGCATCATACCCAAGCGCTCCGCAGCCACAGCCGGGACTCGCCCGCCATACGAGGGCACCGCGATCACGGCTACATCCTCTTTTGTCATCGCAACCGTGCGAAAACCAAGCCCGCTATCGGTCAGATCTACAGCAACGGTTTCCCCTTCCAACGCATTGGCAATGTAGCCAGACGCCCTTTCCGTTCCGCCGGTCGGGCTAAACACGATATCGAATACCCTCATCGGATCATCCTCCCCTTTATGAACAAACGCCCGAAACGTCCGCATGCCAAAACAGGTTACAACTTTTAAGATGCCCCGCGCGAAACGCTTGCTCGGCTGCAAGTTCAAAGCAGGTCAAAGCGGCAAAAAAGAAGGGGCCTCACACAGGCGAGACCCCTTCACACGCAAAATCAAACGTGTCTGTTACACATAGAACAGAATGTCGTCGTAGGTCGGGACCGGCCAGTAGTCGGCGGCCACGATCTCCTCCATGGCATCCACGGCGGCGCGCAGCGTATCCATAGCGGGAACGACCTCATGTGCATACACGTTGGCCTGCTCCTGGCCATCGAGAGCCTCGGCCTTCTGATGCACGGCGTCGAGCGCTTTGATGGAGTCGTTGATGGTGGTGATGCCGTTGCAGAGCTTGTTGAGCGTGTTCTGCTCGCACTGCATGGCGGCCTCCGCACCAGCGGCACGAATAGTCTCAAGGCCCTTAGCGACCTTGGTGGCATAGGCGGTAATGACCGGGCGATAGGTACGACGCGCCTCGCGAACCATCGTGGTGGCCTCGATGTTCATGAGCTTGTTGTACTTCTCGAGCTTGCAGTCGTAGCGGCACTGAGCCTCGGCCTTGGTCAGGACACCCGTCTCCTCAAAGAGCGCGATGGCCTTATCGGAAACAAAGGCGGGCAGGGCGTCGGCCGTGGTCTTGTTGTTGGCAAGGCCGCGCTTCTCGGCCTCGATGGGCCACTCGTCGGAGTAACCGTCGCCGGAGAACAGGATGCGCTGGTGATCGGTCAGCACCTTCTTGCAGTACTCGAGCGCGGCGTCCTGGAACTTATCCTCGGGCGTACCCTCGAGTGCGTCGGCGAAGGACTTGAGCGACTTGGCCACGGCGGCATCGAGCACCAGGTTGGAGTCGGAGACGTTCTGCTCGGAGCCGCAGGCACGGAACTCGAACTTGTTGCCGGTGAAGGCAAACGGGGAGGTGCGGTTGCGGTCGGTGTTGTCCTGCATCAGCTTGGGCAGGGTATCGGCGCCCAGGTCGAGCACGCCGCGCGTGGCATGGACGGAAGCCTTGCCATCGATGATCTTCTCGACGACCTCGGTAAGCTGGTCGCCCAGGAAGATGGACATAATCGCCGGAGGAGCCTCGTTGGCGCCCAGACGATGATCGTTGCCGGCCGAGGCAACGGAGGCACGCAGGAGCTCCTGATAGTTATCGACGGCCTCGATCACCGCGGTGAGGAAGACGATGAACTGCAGGTTGTCGAGCGGGGTGTCGCCCGGATCGAGCAGATTCTCGGACTCGGTGCCAAGCGACCAGTTGTTGTGCTTGCCCGAACCGTTGATGCCCTCGAAAGGCTTCTCGTGCAGCAGGCAAACCAAGTCGTGGCGGGAGGCGATGAGCTTCATCTTCTCCATCATGACCAGGTTCTGGTCGATGGCCTCGTTGACCTCGCCGTAGACAGGGGCGAGCTCATGCTGGCAGGGAGCGACCTCGTTGTGCTTGGTCTTGGCGGGAATGCCAAGCGCCCACAGTTCATCGTCCAGATCCTTCATATAGGCCGAGACGGTGGGGCGGATAGCGCCAAAGTAGTGCTCCTCGAGCTCCTGGCCCTTGCAGGGAGCAGCACCAAAGAGGGTGCGGCCGGTGATGACCAGGTCCTTGCGCTTGCGATAGGCGTCCTTCTTGATCAGGAAGTACTCCTGCTCGTCGCCCACGGAAGGAACGACCTTCTTGGGGGTCTTGCCAAACAGCGCCAAAACGCGCTTAGACTCACGCGAGAGCGCGGTCATGGAACGCAGCAGCGGGGTCTTCTTGTCCAGGGCCTCGCCCGTGTAGGAGCAGAAAGCCGTGGGGATGCACAGGACATCGTCCTTGATAAAGGCGGGGCTAGTGGGATCCCAAGCAGTGTAGCCACGGGCCTCGAAGGTGGCACGCAGGCCGCCGGAGGGGAAGCTGGAGGCGTCCGGCTCGCCCTGGATGAGGTTCTTGCCCGTAAACTTGGTAATGGCGGTGCCGTCGTGGTTGGGCTCCAGGAAGCTATCGTGCTTCTCGGAAGTAATGCCCGAAAGCGGCTGGAACCAGTGCGCGTAGTGCGTCGCACCCTTGGAGATGGCCCAGACCTTCATGGCATGGGCGACGGCGTTGGCCACGTCCAGGTCGAGCGGCTCACCGCCCTCGAGGGTTGCAGCAAGGCGCTTCCAAATGTCCTTGGGGAGGTAGTCCTTCATGACTTCCTCAGAGAACACCATGGTCCCGAAGCGGTCAGTAAGATCGGCCATACGGAACTCCCTTCGTATCGGCACCGCGTGAGAAGCGGTGTTGATTACTAACGAACGAGTCATAGCTTAGACTCGCCGTGTTTCCGCGACATTACCGTTATGTTGCCGTCGCGAAACCAATCAATGAGGTTACCCTATCGAGGCGGCGTTGCCACCCTCAACAGTCAATCAACTGCATAAATTGCAGACCTCTCCCCATGGTTTAAGGGTAGTCAATTTGGGATGGGGCTCTATTAACTGGTATTTCGCATCAGATACCAGTCTTTATAGCCCCATCATAGATTGACCGCAATGCTATAGGGAATGTCGATAGCAAGGCATCTTTGATTGGTATCCCCGAATAGCGAGTGAAACTCCACCGTGGCACAGTGGTGCAGTAGAATCCTTACAAGACATCACACTATTACGTATCTAGAGGAGCACGATATGCGCGTCGACGAGGTTTTTAAGCAGGCAGCATCCCAGGGCACCGCGCCCGTTTCGTTTGAGATGTTCCCGCCCAAGGGCGAGCTGACCCTCGATACGGCTCGCGAAGTGGCAGGCAATCTGTGCAAGCTTTCGCCGAGCTTTGTCTCGGTCACCTGCTCGGCCGGCGGCTCGGGCAACGGTGCCACCACCGCCCCCATCGCGCATATGATTACGAGCGAATTCGATACGCCCTCGGTGGCGCACCTCACCTGCGTTGGCCGCACCCACGCCGACATCGCCGCCAAGATTGACGAGTATCGCTCGGCCGGTGTGGAAAACGTGCTAGCCCTGCGCGGCGACCTGCCCGCTGGCGCGACTGAAGATGACAAGCCCGCCTCGGACTACGCCTACGCCTGCGACCTCATCCCGGAGCTCGTCGATGCCGGCTTTTGCGTGGGCGCCGCAGCCTACCCCGAGGGCCACATTGCCTGCGAGGATCTCAACCTCTCGGTCGAATACCTCAAGCAAAAACAGGACGCCGGCGCGAGCTTCTTTGTGACGCAGCTCTTTTTTGACAACGAGTGCTTCTACCGTTTTCGCGAGCTTGCCGACAAGGCCGGCATCACCGTGCCCATTACCGCGGGCATCATGCCGTTTATGGGCAAGTCGCAGATCAGCCGCATGGTCTTTATGTGCGGCGCGTCGCTGCCCTCCCCCGTCATCAAGATTCTCGCCAAGTACGAGAACGACCCCGAGAGCCTGCAGGCGGCCGGTGTAGATTATGCTGCTCGTCAGCTTTGCGACCTTAAGGAGCACGGTGCCGACGGTCTGCACCTGTACACTATGAATCGTCCTGCGATCGCCGCAACCATTATGGAGCGCCTGGGGTAATGGAAAAACCGCACATCGATACAGCTTTTGGTGAAGTGCCGGCTGACCTTGCGTCGCCGGCGCTCTACCGTATCGATGCTGCCCATCGCCCCCGAGTCGACCGTGCCGAAATGCTGCGCTACCTGGGCTACGGCGGTCAGCAGATTGAGCCCGAGCTGTCGCAGCGTATTGAGCTTGTCGTTGAACGTTTGGAACTGGACATTGAGCCCCGTGGCGTGCGACGCGTGTTTGCCGTCGATGCCACGGGCGTCGACGAGCAGGGCGAGCCTTGCATCCGCCTGGTCGGCACCAACGTTGAGCTGCGCGGCCGCGATATCTATCGCCACCTCAAAGACGCCCGCTTTGCCGCACTCATGGCATGCACCCTCGGCATGGACGCCGAGCGTCGCCTGCGCACCACGGGAGCCCAACATCCCCTGGAGGGCGCCGTGCTCGACGCCGCGTGCTCCGCTTACGTGGAAGCCGCCGTTGAGCAAATGGACCAGCAGGTCAAGACAGACGCCGCCGTTCATGGACTCGCCGGCAACTGGCGCTTTAGTCCCGGCTACGGCGACTGCCCGCTCTCGGCCCAGCGCTCAATCGTCAATGCGCTCAACGCCACGCGGCTCATCGGGCTTACCGTCACACCTACCAGCCTGCTCATGCCCACCAAAAGCGTGACCGCGGTGATCGGCCTATTCGACGGCGAAGTCCACGACGCCCAGAGCCGCCCCACCTGCAATATCTGCCGCATGCGCGAGCACTGCCGCTTCCGCGCC
>USBA01000087.1 GCA_900552735.1 uncultured Collinsella sp.
TCCTTTCCACCCGAAAAAGCATAAACCACCACAAAGGTGCCTGTCCCCTTTGTGGTGGTTTTGACCGGATAGCTAGTTGGCGGGGCGGAAGAAGGCTACGGCTACGGCACCGGGACCCACGTGGGTGCCGATAGTGGCGCCAATGGTGTGGATGGGCAGCTCGCGCTCGGTGTGTCCAGCCCACAGCGCGGCGCTGTCCTCGATGTACTTCTTGAGCACGGCGTCCGAAAGGCCCGTATAGCCCAGCGCCAGCGGCATGGAAAAGTCGACGCCGCCCGCTTTTTCGACCTTCTGGTTGAGCAGGTTACGGCCGTTCTTGGAACCGCGCGCCTTGCCCAGCTGCACGATCAGGCCGTCCTCGGCGGCAACCACGGGCTTCACGTTGAGCAGCGTGCCCACGGCGCCGGCCGCAGCAGACAGGCGACCGCCGCGCACCAAGTACTCCAGCGTCTCGAGCAGACCGATAACCACCACGCGGTCACGGACTGCCTCGACGGCCGCCGCGATCTGGGCCGCGCTACGGCCCTCGTCCACCAAGCGCAGCGCATACTCGACCAGGACACGCTCGCCCAGGGTGACGTTATTGCTGTCCACCACGAACACGTCGCCGCCCGGCGCCTCGGCAAGTGCGGTACGGGCACTCTGATTGGTGCCCGAAAGCTTGGCACCCACGGTAATAATCACTGCCTCGTCGCCGGCATCACGCGCCTCGGCAATCGCCTGCGAAAACGCGTACGGGTTGACCTGGCCGGTCTTGGGCAGCTCATCGCGCTCCACGAGCATCTCGTAAAAGCGCTGGTGATCGATGTCGACGCCATCCATGTACACCTCGGTGCCAAAGGTGACGGACAGCGGCAAAACGTCCAGTGCCGGGTGCTCGGCCGGCGACATATCGCTTGCGGAATCGGTAATAATGCGGACGGACATAGCGAATCCTTTCTTGCGCAGGTCCCGCGCAGGGAATTTTGACAGCAATGCCCCGGCACGGTATACGCGCTCAAACGGGACGATGCAGTTGTTAATGGGAAGCAAATGCCTAGGCGGCCCTACAGCTCGCGCAAGGTGTTGAGAATCGTACGCAGCGACGCATACATCTGCTCACGCTGCTCCACGCCCATGGCCTTACCGGTGGTGTCGAGCACTTCACGAATAATGCAATCGGCCTCGTTCATGCTCTCGCCACCCAGCGTGGTCAGGCGAACCGGTGCGCGGTACTTGACGGCAGCATCGCCCGAGTCATCAACCTCGACAAAGCCGCCCTCCTCCAGGTGCGCCAGCGTGCGCGAAACGGCAGCACGCGTCACGCCGGCCACGCGAGCCAGGTCGGCGCCGGTCATGCCGTCCTTGCTGCGCTCCAGGTAGTACAGGCACATGACGTCGGAGCCCTTAAGGCCCAGCCTTGCGCCCTCGGACGTCTTGATACGCTGAATCTCCTTGTAGAGCCCGCTAATCAGTCCGACAAAATCCTCAAAACGTGTCTCGTCGTTCTGCTGCATGGGAGACGACCGCCTTTCGCTTGCATGATGCTAACGGGTAAACATCTTAGCCGTACTTAACGACCGCCAGCCCTGCACGCCCTATTTGTTAACCCATCAACATAAAAACCACCACAAAGGACAGACGCCTTTGTGGTGGTTTTGGGCATCAATAGATTCTAGGCGCCGCTAGAGCTCCACACAGGGATTGTCGCGGGTCACAAGCGTCTTAACGACAACCGTCGCCCCCAAATACCGCTCAAGCAGCTCGGCTAAGCGATCGATCGCGGCCTGACAGTCCCCCATTCGCTCGGGCTCAACACATTCAATCGCCAGGAACGCGTCGGCCGAATCGTCGGACAGAGCCGTTCGAACGCCGTCGCGCCAGTTCCAGCAGCGGCATACGGCGCCCGCATCGTCGATGTAGGCCAGCTCTCCGGGCAGCGTCGGGTCATCCGCTTCCTCGCCAAGCGGCAAGAACGCATCGCCACCGTCGGTCACCTTCAAGCGAAGGTCTCCCTCGATCGCATGCAAATCCTCGCCTCCCACGGGCAGCGCGTAGGTCAGCGACACCGTGTTGTAGATGTCCACCGCGGGCGTAATGTGGCCCACCGGCTTGCCTTTGAGCACGCGCTTGAGCAGGTTCTCGATTGAGCAACGCGCGCCCTTTTTGGTCTTGAACAGACGATAGGCCTCGCGCCATGCCTTGACCGGCGCGTTCTCGCTGATGGTATCGCTGGTCAGGTGGCGCTCCGCATCGATGTTAGCGCGGTCAAGCAGCGCGGCGATCGCATCCACATCCTCCTGGGGAATCTGAGCCGCGGGTTTCATGCCCTCCACGACCACAACTCCAATCGCCGCCTGCGGAAACAACTCCCAAAATGAATCCTCGGCAATAAAGCTCTTCATACGTGCTCCCTTCACGATTCGCGCCAACGCGAGCGCCTAAACAAAAAGCGCTCTCACAGCGGCCACCTTCAAAGTCCTACGGTGCCGCCACAAGAGCGCTTACGCTGTCCCCATCCGGAGAAGGGGACGATATGTTGGGCGTATTATAACCCGAGTCATCCGCGCGAGCAAAACCACCACAAAGGTGCCTGTCCCCTTTGTGGTGGATATGGACTCGAGGCGACGCTAGTGGCGAAGTCCCAGCAGGCCGCGGCCGCGATGACGGGCGTCGGCGGACACCTGGGCGTGCGGGCCGGCGGCTTTGACGGACTCGGGCAGGTGCGAGTACTTCTTCTCGAAGTTCTCCTCGAACATCACCGCCAGGTTGTGCGCGGCCTCGTCGTAGCGCGCGGTACTCTGCCAGTACTGGCGCGGCACCAGGATGCCGTCGGGCACACCGTGGCACGTAGTGGGAATATCGACATTAAAGATATCGTCATGCACGAACTCGCTGTCCTCGATGGTACCGTCGAGGGCGCGGGCCACCAGGGCGCGCGTGTATGCAAGCTCGATTCGATGGCCCACGCCATAACCGCCACCAATCCAGCCAGTGTTGACCAGATAGACGCGGGTGCGACCGTCGGCGATACGCTCGCCGAGCATCTTGGCATAGACCATAGGGTCGAGCGGCATAAACGGCTCTCCGAACAGCGAGGAGAACGTGGGCGTGGGCTCGGTGACGCCGACCTCGGTGCCGGGGATCTTGGCCGTAAAGCCCGTCACAAAGTGATACATGGCGGCGTCGGCCGTCAGGCGCGAGATGGGCGGCAGCACGCCAAAGGCATCACAGGTCAAAAACAGCACAACGCTCGGGGTGGTGCCCATGCCCTTGGTCCACGCGTTGGGAATGTGCTCGACGGGATAGGCCACGCGCGTGTTGTGCGTGATCGAGACATCATCATAGTTAGGCTTGCGATTCTCATCGAGCACCACGTTTTCGCAGATGGCGCCAAAGCGGACGGCGTTGAAGATCTCGGGCTCATGGAACGCGTCCAGGCCCTCGCACTTGGCATAGCAGCCTCCCTCGATGTTGAAGATGCCCATGTCGGACCAGCCGTGCTCGTCGTCGCCGATCAGCAGGCGCGTGGGGTTGGCCGAAAGCGTGGTCTTGCCCGTGCCGGAAAGGCCAAAGAACACGGCCGTCTCGTGCGTGACGGGATCCATGCTGGCCGAGCAGTGCATGGGTAGCACGTCGTCCTCGACGGGCAGTAGGTAATTCATGACGCTGAAGATGGACTTTTTGATTTCGCCGGAGTAACCGGTGCCGGCAACCAGAATCACGCGCTCCTGGAAGTTAATGACCACGGCGGCGCTGGAGTTGAGGCCCTTAATGGCGGGATCGCACTGGTAGCCCGGCGCGGCGAGCACGCAGAAGTCCGGCTCGCCGGTGCGCGCGATTTCGCGGGCGAGCGGACGGGCGAGCATTTGCTTAATAAAGAGCGCCTGGCTGGCACGCTCGCAGGCGACGAGCAGTCGACGCGTGTGGTTGCGGTCGGCGCCTGCCATGCCGCGCGTAACGAACACGTCGCGCTCGTTGAGATAGTCGACGATACCGGCCTTGATGGTCTCGTAGCTCTCGATCGAAAGCGGTCGGTTGACGGCGCCCCAGGCGATTCTGTCGTGAACATCGGGGGTGTCAACGATGAAGCGATCGTTGGGAGAACGACCAGTGCGTTCCCCCGTCTCGATCACCAGCGCGCCGTTGGATGCCATGCGGCCTTCTTCGCGGCGGATGGCATGCTCGACGAGCTCCGCGGCGGGTAGATCGACCAGTAGACGGGGTTGATTCTCGGCGGGATCTTCGACCAGCGTAATGCCAAAATTGGACAGAACTTCTGCAGGGGTAACACCAGGCATGGGGCCTCCTTTAAAAACGCGACACGTGGACGCGGCGCGCACTTTACTCACGTAAAGCCCGTTGTACCCGATATGCAAAAACGTTTTTGCGGCAACGGCGAAGCGCCCGCCCAACGGTCAAAAATCGCAGGCAAGCGGCCTAGCCATTGGGGACGCTCTTGAACAGGCAATAACCAAGGAGTGTCCCCGGATGTCGGCACATAAGGAACGTCCCGAAGTGCCGACTACTGAATGGCGCCGCCGAAGATATTGAACAACCTGTTCAAAAACACGAGCAAACGCCGTCGCGTCTATACTAAAGCGCAGCAATAGAAAGGACTCCGCCTTGAGCATCTCGCCTCTCGATAGTATTCGCCGCGCCATCGCCCGCCGCAATGGCGTCGCCGACCCCGCCGTAGCGAGCAGCGGCACCGCAAAGGCCCAGGGCGGACGCATCGAGAACGGCCTGTTCCCCGCCTCCCACACCGCCGAGGAACTCGCACGTATCCAGGAGCTGAGTCAGCGCAACGCCGGCGGGCCCGATAGCGGCCAAGCCACGCGTCGCCGGCGCGAGCGCGATCGCGAGCCCGGTCCCGTCCGCCGCATGGACAACGCCTGGTGGAACCGTCTGCTCGGCGCCGTCTACGGCGGCGGCTTCTCCACGCAGGAAGCCGAATACGAGGAGCACGCCACCCGCCGCGACTATCTCTGGAATACCCTGGGCACCGCCGTGTGGGGTTTCGCGTTTCCCCTGCTCACCATTGTGTCCACGCAGCTCGTGGGCGCCGAGGAGGCCGGCAAGTTCTCCATCGCCTTTGTCACCGGCACCCTCATCATGATCGCGTGCAACTACGGAGTGCGAAACTTTCAGGTCTCGGACATCGACGAGAAAACCTCCTTCGCCTCCTACCAGCTCAACCGCTGGCTTTGCGGAGCGCTCGCGCTGGCATGCGGCCTGGTATACAGCAGCGCCCGCGGCTACGATGCACAGATGGCCACGATCGGCCTGGGCGTCTACCTGTATAAGGTGATCGACGGCATCGCCGACGTGTACGAGGGCCGCCTGCAGCAGGCCGACAAGCTCTACCTGGCCGGCATGAGCCAAACGCTGCGCTCCGCCGGCGTCATCGCGGTCTTTAGCGTGACACTGCTCCTCACGCGCAGCATGCCCATCGCGGCCATGGCCATGGGTGTCACCGCGATTGCCTCGCTCGTGCTGGTCACCGCGCCGCTCGCCCTGCTCGAGACCGAAAAATCGCGCCGCGTGAGCCTGCGCGAAGTCGGCCACCTCTTTGCGCAGTGTGCCCCACTCTTTGGCGCGCTCTTTTTGTTCAACCTTATTGAGAGCATGCCCAAGTTTGTTATGGAAGGTGCGCTGGCTTACAAATATCAGCTGTACTTTAATGCCCTGTTCTTTCCGGCACAGGCCATTTTGCTGAGCATTGGTTTTATCTATAAACCGCAGCTCTTGCGTTTGTCGAGCATTTGGGCGAACCCGCGCAAACGCCGCCGTTTTGACTTGATTATTATTGCTGTTATGGCACTGATCGTGGCCATCACCGGCGTGTGCGCCGCATTTATGGCCGGCCCCGGCATTCCCCTCATGAGCTTTATGTACGGCCTCAACTTTGAGCGCTACCGCACATTGGCGCTGCTGATGGTCGTCGCTGGCGGCATCACCGCGACCATCGACTTTATCTACGCCATCATCACAGTGCTGCGCCACGCCGGCGACGTCACCAAGATCTACCTGATCTGCTTTGCCGTGAGCGTGGTGCTCCCGGTGATCTTAATCAACCTGCTGGGCCTTATGGGTGCCGTCGTGAGCTACCTGGCTATCATGGCCCTACTGCTGGTGCTGTTGATTGTCGAATACGCCCATATCCGTCAGCGCATCGAGCGAGACCGGAACCCGTACGGAGCCTAATTAGCTGCCCCCGGTCACCGGAATTTGCGATGGAATTACCCCGGCTGGGGTCTTGTTGCGGACAATATGCATCACGCAAGACTAAGTGAGTAGACTTTTACCGAATCCCCGACCACACCGACAAAGCACAAGTCTGTGACCTGCGGTTTTGTTGAGGCAAATATGTTGGGTGCTCGGCATTTCCAAAAAAGTCTACTCACTTAGCCAGCGGGCAGCCAAATGATCATTTAATCCCCGTTCCAGAAAAATCATTTGATGAGCAGAAGGGCAAAAGTAGTCAAAAAGCCCGTCCCAAATTAGCTACCCTTTGCACCGATTACTCGCCAGGAAGAATGTTCGCGTAGAACTCCGCCCCGTCGTCCAGACGCAGGATGCCCACGCGGCCGAACTCGGAACCGGTGGCCGCCGCACAGTCGATATCGATGCGATCGGGCACGCCGGCGGTATCCTCGCCACCCAAGCGCACCATCCGCCCGCGGCCCGACTCCTCATCGAGCCCTGCCAGGCCGCCAACCTCGCAATAACGCCCCAGCGACACCGTGGGCGTGTGGCCGCTCACCACGACCGGGCCCTTGCCCTCGGCAGAAAGCAGCCCCGTCGGGGAATCCCAGTAGCCGTGACGAATCCACAGCAAGTCATCGGACGACTGCACGGCGAGCATTTGCTGCAGCAGCTCGCTATCGGCATCGACCGCTCCCCTGCCGTCGCCGCAATCGACACCATGCTCAAGCAAAAACGCACGCGCCGCCTCGGTCTGAACGCCGGCGTGCACCAGCAGATACGGTCGCTCGGCAGTCTCGACCACCGCGTAGAGCGGCAGGGCGGCAGCCCAGCGCACCAGCCCCTCGTATGCCTCAAATTCCATTTCGTTGAGCTGCTGACGCGTGGTCCAACCGCCATTGATATCCCAGGTCTCGGCATCGAGCGGGTCCTGGCCAATGATCGCGTCGAGCATGATCTGCTCGTGGTTGCCCTTAAGCACGCGAGCGTTGGGCAGCGACCGTACCAAGTTAATGACGCCGACCGGATCGGGACCGCGGTCGATCATGTCGCCTAGCACGTACAGCGTGTCGTCGGACGTCAGCGAGATCTTGGAAAGGGCCTCGTCCAGCGCGCGCACGTGCCCGTGAGCATCAGATGTCACATAGATCGCCATGGAACGCCTTTCCCTGCATTACGGCCGAAGCCCGATGCCACGACTAAAACTTCAAGTTGAACTTAAACGTTACCCATTGTACTCCGTT